>NZ_JBHYXZ010000224.1:0-10811 GCF_042752395.1 Actinosynnema sp. NPDC059335
GCGCCGCCCCCGCGCGCCCCCGGCCACCCCCCGGCGGAGCGGGGGGGGGGCGCGACGGTGACCACCGCCGCCGTGGACGTCGCGGACCGCGACGCGGTCGCCGCACTGCTCGCCGGCGTCCCCGCCGAGCACCCGTTGACGGCCGTGGTGCACGCCGCGGGCGTCCTGGCCGACGCAACGGTCGACACGCTGACCGACCGGCAGCTCGCCGACGTGCTGCGCCCCAAGGCCGACGCCGCCCGCGTCCTGCACGAGCTGACCGCGGACCTCGACCTGACCGCGTTCGTCCTGTTCTCCTCGGTGTCCGGCATCGTCGGCGCCGCGGGCCAGGCCAACTACGCCGCCGCCAACACCGTGCTCGACGCCCTCGCCCACCACCGCGCCTCCCGTGGCCTGCCCGGCGTCTCGCTGGCCTGGGGCCTGTGGGACGGCAGCCACGGCATGGGCTCCCGGCTGACCGGCGCGGACCTCGACCGGTGGGACCGGGCCGGTGTCCGGCCGCTGACCCCCGACCAGGGCCTCGCCCTGTTCGACGCCGCCCTCGCCACCGGCGACCCGCTCGTGGTGCCCGCCGCCCTGTCGCCGGCCCGGCTCGGGCGCACCGGCACGCCGGTCCCGCACCTGTACCGGGCGCTCGTCCGCACCCCGGCCCCGACACCGCCCGGCGGGTGGGCAGGCCGGGTCGCGGCACTGACCGGGTCCGCCCGGTCCGACGCCGTGCTGGACCTGGTCCGCGCCGAGACCGCGGCCGTCCTGGGTCACCCGGACGGGAGCACGGTCGACCCGCGACGCACCTTCAACGACCTCGGCCTCGACTCCATGGCGGGCGTGGACCTGCGCAACCGGCTGGGCACGGCCACCGGCCTGCGGCTCGCCGCCACCGCGATCTTCGACCACCCCACGCCGACCCGGCTGGCCGCGCACCTGCTGTCCCGCGTCACCGAGGAGACCCCGTCGCCGGCCGCCCGCCCCGTGACGCGGGCGCGGGAGGACGACCCGGTCGTGATCGTCGGGATGGCGTGCCGCTTCCCCGGCGGCGTGTCGTCGCCGGAGGAGCTGTGGCGGCTGGTCGCCGACGGGGTCGACGCGGTGGGGGAGTTCCCGACCAACCGCGGTTGGGACCTCGGCCGGCTGTACGACCCGGACCCGGAGCGGATCGGCACCTCCTACACCCGCGAAGGCGGGTTCCTGCACGACGCGGACCTGTTCGACCGCGAGCTGTTCGGTCTGTCCCCGCGCGAGGCCGCCGCCACCGACCCCCAGCAACGGCTGCTGCTGGAGACGGCCTGGGAGGCGTTCGAGAGCGCGGGCATCGACCCGGAGTCGTTGCGCGGCAGCAACACCGGGGTGATCACCGGCGCCATGTACGACGACTACGCGTCCCGGCTGCCCCGCACCCCCGGCGAGTTCGAGGGGTTCCTCCTCGCCGGCAACCTGTCCAGCGTCCTGTCCGGACGGCTGTCCTACACCTACGGCCTCCAGGGACCGGCGATCACCGTCGACACGGCGTGCTCGTCGTCGCTGGTGGCGCTGCACCTGGCCGTCCGGTCGCTGCGGTCGGGGGAGTGCGACCTGGTGCTCGCGGGCGGCGTGACCGTGATGAGCAGCCCGAACACCTTCGTGGAGTTCTCGCGGCAGCGCGGGTTGGCGCCGGACGGCCGCTGCAAGTCCTTCGGCGCGGGCGCGGACGGCACCGGGTGGTCCGAAGGCGTGGGCCTGGTCCTGGTCGAACGGCTGTCCGACGCCCGGCGTCGCGGTCACCGGGTGCTGGCGGTGCTGCGGGGGAGCGCGGTCAACCAGGACGGCGCGTCCAACGGCCTCACCGCGCCCAACGGCCCCGCGCAGGAAGCGGTGATCCGCGCGGCCCTGGCCGACGCGGGCCTAGCACCGTCCGATGTGGACGTGGTGGAGGCGCACGGCACCGGCACCGTGCTGGGCGACCCGATCGAGGCCGAGGCGCTGGCGGCGGTGTACGGCAAGGGCAGGCCCGCCGACCGCCCGCTGTTCGTCGGTTCGCTCAAGTCCAACATCGGCCACGCCCAGGCCGCCGCGGGGATCGGCGGCGTGATCAAGATGACGGCGGCCCTGGCGGCGGGCGTGCTGCCGCGCTCGCTGCACGCCGAGCCGCGGTCGCCGCACGTCGACTGGGACGCCAGCGGGCTGTCCGTGCTGTCCGCCCCACGGGAGTGGCCCGCCGTGGAGCGGCCCCGACGTGCCGGCGTGTCGTCGTTCGGCATCAGCGGCACCAACGCGCACCTCGTCCTGGAACAGGCGCCGGACGCCGACCAGGAACCCGCCGGGGTCGTGGGCGCGGTGCCGTGGCTCGTGACCGGGCGGACCGAGCAGGCCGTGCGCGCCCAGGCCGCCCGCCTCGCCCGGCACGTCGAAGCCCACCCGGAGCTGTCCGCCGCCGACATCGGCTACACGCTGGCCGCCGGCCGGGCCCTGCTCGACCACGGCGCCGCGGCCGTCGGCGCGGACCGCGCATCGCTGCTGCGCGGCCTCACGGCCATCGCCCGCGGCGACATCGCGCCCGGCCACCGCGACGGGGCGGCGAAGACGGCCTTCCTGTTCACCGGGCAGGGCAGCCAGCGGCCGGGCATGGGCGCGGACCTGTACGCGACGCACCCCGTGTTCGCGGCCGCGCTGGACGAGGTGTGCCGGCACCTGGACCCGCGCCTGCCCCGCCCGCTGCGGGAGGTGCTGTTCGCCGAGGCGGGCACGCCCGGGTCGGAGCTGCTGGCGCGGACGGAGTTCACCCAGGCCGCGCTGTTCGCCGTCGAGGTGGCGCTGTACCGGGTGTTCGAGCACTGCGGGATCACCCCCGACTTCCTGCTGGGCCACTCCGTCGGCGAGGTCGCGGCGGCGTGCGCGGCCGGCGTGCTGTCCCTGCCCGACGCGTGCGTGCTGGTCGCCGAGCGCGGCAGGTTGATGCAGGCGGCCCGCGCCGGCGGCTCCATGGTCGCGATCGAGGCCGACGAGGAGGCGGTGCGGGACTCGCTCACGCCGCACGGCGGCCGGGTCGTCGTCGCGGCCGTCAACGGGCCGCGTGCCGTGGTGATCTCCGGTGACGCCGACGCGGCGGCGGAGGTCGCGGCGGCGTGGCGGGAGCGGGGTGTCCGCACCTCGGCCCTGTCGGTGTCGCACGCCTTCCACTCGCCGCACATGGACGAGGTGCTGGACCGGTTCCGCGCCGTCGTGCGCGGGTTGGCGTTCCACGCGCCGCGCATCCCCGTCGTCTCCAACCTCACCGGCGCGCCCGGCGCGGACCTGACCTCGCCCGACTACTGGGTGCGGCACGTGCGCGAGGCCGTGCGGTTCGCGGACGGCGTGCACCACCTCGCCGAAGCGGGCGTCACGACGTTCGTCGAGCTGGGCCCGGACGCGGTGCTGACCGCGCTGGCGCGGGAGTGCCTGGCCGGCCGCGCGGCGGAGTTCGTCCCGACCCTGCGCCGCAACCGGCCCGACGCCGAGGCCACCGCGCGGGCGCTCGCCGCGCTGCGGCTGCGCGGCGCCGACCCCGACTGGCGGGCCGTCTTCCCCGGCGCGCGGCTGGTGGCCCTGCCCACGTACGCGTTCCAGCGCGAGCGGTACTGGCTCCAGGCCGAGGAGGGCGCGGTCGACGCCGACGGGCTCGGCACGGGCCACCCGCTGCTGGGCACCGCGGTGCACCTCGCCGACCGGGACGTCCACGTCTTCACCGGACGGCCCGCCACGCACACCCACCCGTGGCTCGCCGAGCACGCGGTGGGCGGCGACGTCCTGCTCCCGGCGACCGCCGTGGTGGAGTTGGCCGCCTGCGCGGGCGGGCACGCCGGCACGCCGGAGGTCGCCGAGCTGACCCTCTCGTCGCCCCTGCTCCTGCCCGCCTCCGGCGCGGTCCAGGTCCAGGTCGTGGTCGGCGAGGCCGACGACGCCGGGCACCGCGGGTTCACCCTGCACGCGCGGCCCGACGACGGCCCGTGGACCCCGCACGCGACGGGCACGCTGGCCCCCGCGTCCGCCGACGCGGGCGAGTGGCTGACCTCCTGGCCGCCCGCCGACGCCGCCGAGGTGCCGCTGGACGGCCTCTACGACACCCTGGCGGACGCCGGGTACGGGTACGGGCCCGCCTTCCGCGGCCTGCGCCGGGTGTGGCGTGCCGGCGACGAGCTGTTCGCCGAGGTCGTCCTGCCCGAGCAGGTGCGGCCGGAGGCGCGCCGCTACGCCGTGCACCCCGCCCTGTTCGACGCGGCGCTGCACCCCCTGCTGCTCGACGCGGGCGTGGAGCCGCCTCGGGTGCCCTTCGCCTGGACCGGCGTGCGCACGCACGCCCGCGGTGCCGCCGTGCTCCGCGTCCGGCTCCGGGTGCGGGGCGACGAGGCGTCGCTGACGCTGGCGGACGGCACGGGAGCGCCCGTCGCCGAGGTCGGGTCGCTGCTGCTCCGACCGCTCGGACGCCGGGCTCCGCGCACCGACGGCCTGTTCCGCGTCGAGTGGGTCGGTGTCGACCTGCCCGCTTCGGACGCCGTTTCGGCGCACACCGACGACCTGACCGGGTTCTTCGCCTCGGTGGACGCCGGCGCGCCGGTCCCCGAAACGGTGGTGCTGGCCGCCGTCTCCGGTGAGGGCGACGTCCCCGTGGCGGCGCGCGCGGTGCTGGGCCGGACGTTGCGCGCGGTGCGGGCGTGGCTGGCCGACGAGCGGTGCGCCGGCTCGACGCTCGTCGTCGTGACGCGCGGCGCGCTGGCCACCGCCGGCGAGGACGTGACGGATGTGGCCGCCGCCGGCGTCTGGGGCCTGGTGCGCACGGCCCAGACCGAGAACCCCGGCCGGATCGTCCTGGCCGACCTGGACACCGACACCGTGCCCGCCGCGCTCGCCTCCCCGGGCGAACCACAGCTCGCCGTCCGCGCCGGCCGGGCGCTGGCACCCCGTCT
Organism: Actinosynnema sp. NPDC059335; assembly: GCF_042752395.1. Classification (NCBI taxonomy): domain Bacteria; kingdom Bacillati; phylum Actinomycetota; class Actinomycetes; order Pseudonocardiales; family Pseudonocardiaceae; genus Actinosynnema; species Actinosynnema sp. NPDC059335. The sequence goes on from NZ_JBHYXZ010000224.1 coordinate 4,920, forward strand.
CGTCCGGGCCGACACATCGCGCGAGGCGGTGCGTGACGGTCGGGCGCAGGTGCCGGCCGATACGTCGCCTGCGGCGGTGCGTGGCGGTCGGGCGCAGGTCCCGGCCGACGCCTCGCCCGAGGCGGTGCGTGGCGGTCGGGCGCAGGTGTCGGCCGATGCGTCCCCCGAGGCCGTCCGGTGGGACCGGGGCACGGTGCTGATCACCGGCGCGACCGGGGCGCTGGGCGCCGTCCTGGCCCGCCACCTGGTCGCCGCGCACGGGGCGCGCCGACTGCTGCTGGTCTCCCGGCGCGGCGCGGACGCGGCCGGAGCCGACCGGCTGGCCGCCGAACTCGCCGAGCTGGGCGCGGGAGTCTCCTTCGCGGCCTGCGACGTGGGCGACCGCGACGCGCTGGCGGCCGTGCTCGCCGCCGTCCCGGCCGAACACCCGCTCAGCGCGGTCGTGCACGCGGCGGGGGTGATCGACGACGCGGTGCTCACCGACCTGACCGAGCAGCGCCTCGACGCGCCCCTCGCCGCGAAGCTCGACGCCGCCTGGCACCTGCACGAGCTGACCCGGGACCTCGACCTGTCCGCGTTCGTGCTCTACTCCTCGGTCGCCGGCCTCCTCGGCACCGCAGGCCAAGCCGCCTACGCGGCCGCCAACAGCTTCCTCGACGCCCTCGCCCAGCACCGCACCGCGCTCGGCCTGCCCGCCCGGTCCCTGGCCTGGGGGCTGTGGGCGGAACGCGGTGAGCTGAGCGGCCACCTCGCCGAGACCGACCTGCGCCGGCTGGCCCGGATCGGCCTGCGGCCGCTGCCCACCGCCGACGCCCTCGCCCTGTTCGACGCCGCCGTCCCCGCCGGGGACGCCGTCCTGGCCGTCGCCCGCCTGGACACCGCCGCCCTCCGCGCGGGCGACCACCTGCCGCCACTGCTGACCGGCCTCGCGCCGCGGCCCCGCACCGCCACGCCCGACCCCGGCGCCACGGTCGCCGCCCTGCCCGAGACCGAGCGCGAGCGGGTGTTGACCGACCTGGTGCGCGGGCACGTGGCGACGGTCCTCGGCCACGGCGACCCCGCCGCGATCGCCGTCGACCGGCCGTTCCGCGACCTCGGCCTCGACTCGCTCACCGCGGTCGAGCTGCGCAACCTGATCGGCCGCGGCACCGGGCTGCGGCTGCCGCCGAGCCTGGTCTACGACCACCCCACGCCCGCCGCCGTGGTCGGGCACCTGCGCGAGCTGATCGCCGCCGGGACCACCGCCCCGGCGCGCGACTCGCTCGCCGCCCGGCTCGGCGACCTCACCACCGCCGTGCGGGAAGCGGCCGCGGACCCCGCCGGGTTCGAACGGGTCACCGCGGAACTGCGCGCCCTGCTCGACGCCGCCGAGGCCGCCGCGGGCCGACGCGCACCCCGCGACGAGGAGGCCGACCCTCGCGCACGCCTGGAGTCCGCGAGCGACGAGGAGCTGTTCGCCCTGGTCAACGACTTCACCTGACCCACGCGCCACCGACCACCGAACCCGGACGGGCAGCACGACGCCGGAGAGCTGAGATCCACATGGCTGACGAAGAGCAACTGCGGGCCTACCTGAAGAAGGCCATCGCCGACGCGCAGGGCTACCGCGCGCGGTTGCGCGAGGCCGAGGAGAGGGATCGCGAGCCGATCGCGATCGTCGGGATGGCGTGCCGCTACCCCGGAGGGGTCGCCTCGCCGGAGGACCTGTGGCGGCTGGTCGCCGACGGGGTGGACGCGGTCGGCCCGTTCCCGGACGACCGCGGCTGGGACCTGCCCGCGCTCTACGACCCGGACCCCGACGCCGTCGGCACGTCGTACGCGCGGGAGGGCGGCTTCCTGCACGACGCCGCCCACTTCGACGCCGGGCTGTTCGGCATCTCCCCGCGCGAGGCGCACGCGATCGACCCGCAGCAGCGGCTGCTGCTGGAGGTCGCGTGGGAGACGTTCGAACGCGCGGGCCTGGACCCCGCGTCGCTGCGGGGCAGCCGCACCGGCGTGTTCGTCGGCGCGATGTACGACGACTACGCGTCCCGGCTCCAGCCCGCGCCCCGCGACTACGAGGGGTACCTGAGCGCCGGCAGCGCGGGCAGCGTCGCCTCCGGGCGGATCGCCTACACCTTCGACCTCAAGGGCCCCGCCGTCACGGTGGACACGGCGTGCTCGTCCTCCCTGGTGGCCCTGCACCTGGCCACGCGGGCGCTGCGGCGCGGCGAGTGCGGCCTGGCGCTCGTCGGCGGCGTGACGGTCATGGCCACGCCCACGTCGTTCATCGAGTTCAGCCGCCAGCGCGGCCTGGCCGCCGACGGCCGCTGCAAGGCGTTCGCCGAGTCCGCCGACGGCACCGGCTGGGCCGAGGGCGCGGGGCTGCTGCTGGTGGAACGCCTGTCCGACGCGTTGCGCAACGGCCACGAGGTGCTGGCCGTCATCCGGGGCTCGGCGGTCAACCAGGACGGCGCGACCAACGGCCTGACCGCGCCGAACGGCCCGGCCCAGGAGCAGTTGATCGAGCAGGCGCTGGCCGACGCGGGGGTGTCCGCCGCGCAGGTCGACGTGGTGGAGGCGCACGGCACCGGCACCCGGCTCGGCGACCCGATCGAGGCGGGCGCGCTGCTGGCCACCTACGGTCGCGCCCACACGGCGCAGCGCCCGCTGCGCCTGGGCTCGCTGAAGTCCAACATCGGGCACACCCAGGCCGCCGCCGGGGTCGGCGGCGTGATCAAGATGGTGCAGGCGCTGCGGCACGGCGTCCTGCCCGCGACCCTGCACGCCGACCGGCCGACGCCGCTGGTGGACTGGTCCGAGGGCACGGTCGCGCTGCTGACCGAGCGCGTCGCGTGGCCCGACCACGGGCACCCGAGGCGGGCGGCGGTGTCGTCGTTCGGCATCAGCGGCACCAACGCCCACGTCATCCTCGAACAGGCGCCCGCGCCCGCCGACGCCGAGCCGTCCGCCCCGCCGTCCGCCCCCGCCGACGCCGAGCCGTCGGCTTCGCTGCCCGTCGTGCCGGTCCTGCTGTCGGCGGGCAGCGCCGAGGCGTTGCGGGCCCAGGCGGAACGGCTGCTGGACCACCCGACCGAAGACCTGACGTCGTTGGGCTTCTCCCTCGCGACCACGCGCGGCGGGCTGCGCCACCGCGCGGCGGTGCTCGCGGCCGACCACGCGGGCCTCACGGCGGGCCTGCGGGCCATCGCCGCCGACGAGCCCGCGCCCGACGTGTTCCGCGGCGCGGCCGGCGAGGGCAGGACGGCGTTCCTGTTCGCCGGCCAGGGTTCCCAGCGCCCCGGCATGGGCCGGGAGCTGTACCGGGCGTTCCCCGCCTACGCCACCGCGTTCGACGAGGTGTGCGACGTCCTGCGCCCGCACCTCGACCGCCCGCTGCGCGACGTGGTCTTCGAGGGGTCCGCGCTGAACCGGACGGAGTGGACGCAGCCGGCGGTGTTCGCCTTCGAGGTCGCGTTGTCCCGGCTGCTGGGGTCGTGGGGCGTGCGGCCCGACGCCGTGCTCGGGCACTCGGTGGGCGCCATCGCGGCCGCCCACGTGGCGGGCATCCTCTCCCTGGACGACGCCGCCGCGCTCGTGGCCGCCCGGGGCCGCGCCATGGGCCGGCTGCCCGAGGGCGGCGCGATGGCGGCGGTGCGGGCGAGCGAGGAGCGGGCCGCCGCCCTCATCGCGGGCCGTGAGGACGTGCTGGCCGTGGCAGCGGTCAACGGGCCGGAGGCGACCGTGCTCTCCGGTGACCGCGACGCGCTCGCCGCCGTCGTCGCCGACTTCCGGGCGGGTGGCGGCACGGCGACGTGGCTGCGGGTCAGCCACGCGTTCCACTCGCCCCTGGTCGACCCGGTGCTCGCCGAACTGCGCGAGGTGGCCTCGCGCATCACTCCCCGCGCACCGCGGCTCACGTTCGTGTCCGACCTGACGGGGGAGCGTGCCGAACCCGGTGACCCGGACTACTGGGTGCGCCACGCCCGCGGCGCCACCCGCTTCCGGGACGGCATGGCCGCCCTGGTCGCCCTGGGCTGCACCCGCTTCCAGGAGGTGGGCCCCGGCGGCGACCTGGCCGCGCCCGCCGCCGAGTGCCTGGCCGCCGCGGGCGCGTCGGGCACCCCCGTGCCGTCCCTGCGGCCCAACCGGCCCGAGGTCGGGACGGTGCTCACCGCGGTGTCCCGGCTGCACGTGGCCGGCCAGGCGGTCGACTGGGCGGCGGTCTTCGCCGGCCGCGGCGCCCGGCGCGTGCCGCTGCCCACGTACGCGTTCCAGCGCGAGCGCTACTGGCTGCCCACGCCGAAGTCGTCCGGGCCCGCCGACGTCCGCGCGGTCGGCCTCACCCCGACCGGGCACCCGCTGCTGGGCGCGCTGGTCGAGCTGCCGGGGTCGGGGGACGTCGTGCTGGCCGGCCGGCTGTCACTCGCCGAGCACCCGTGGCTGGCCGACCACCGGGTCGCGGGCGCGGTCGTCGTGCCCGGCACGGCCTGGCTGTCGGTGGCCGGCTCGGCGGCCCGGCAGGTGGGCTGCGACCTGGTCGAGGAACTGGTCCTGGAAGCGCCGCTCGTGCTGGACGAGGACGCGGACGTGCAGTTGCGGGTGACCGTGACCGCGTCGCGCGCGTTGACCGTGCACGCCCGCCGCGCGGGCGACGCGGAGTGGACCCGGCACGCCACCGGCACGCTCGCGACCGGGCCCGCCGAACCGCCCGCCGAACCACCTGCCGACCTGCGCGCCTGGCCGCCGGACGCCGAACCCGTGGCGCTGGACCACCTGTACGCGGACCTGGCCGCGAAGGGGTTGGCCTACGGGCCCGCGTTCCGCGGCGTCCGCGCCGTGTGGCGTCGCGGCCGGGAGGTCTTCGCCGAGGTGACCCTGCCCGCCGACCGCCCGCACGACTACCCGGTGCACCCGGCCCTGCTCGACGCCGCCCTGCACCCGGTCGCGCTGGGCGGGTTGGCAGACGACGACGGCACGCTGCTGCCCTACGCCTGGTCCGGCGCCCGCGTGGCGGCGCCGGCGGGCGAGACCCTGCGCGTCCGCCTGGCCCCGGCCGGGCCGCGGGCGATCTCGATCGAGGCGGCGGACGACACCGGGCGCCCGGTCGCCTCCATCCGGTCCCTGGCGCTGCGCCCCATGCCCGGCAGCCGGGCCGACGGCCTGCTCTTCCCGTCCTGGACCGCCCTGCCGGACCTGCCGGCCGCCGCCCCCGGCCGGTGGGCGGTCATCGGGGACGACGGCCTCGCCGCCGCGCTGCGTGCCGCCGGCTGGACCGTGGACGTCCACGCCGACCACTCGACGGTGGCGGACTCCCCGACACCGGACGGCATCCTGCTGGCCTGCCCCGCCGCCGGCCCGGACGCCGTGCGCGAGGCGCTGTACCACGTCCTGCCGGTCGCCCACCTGATCACCTCCGACGACCGGTCGGCGGACGCGCGGCTGGTCGTGCTCACCCGCGGGGCCGTCGCCGTGCACGGCGACCAGCAGCGGGACGGGCTGGCGCACCGGGCCGTCTGGGGTTTCGTGCGGGCGCTGCACGCCGAGCACCCCGGTCGGTTCGCCCTGGTGGACGTGGACGACGAACCCGCCTCCCGCCACGCCCTCGCCGCGGCGCTCGCGACGGGGGAACCGCAGCTCGCCCTGCGCGCGGGCACCGTCCACCGGCCGACGCTCACCGCCGCCGAACCCGGCGCGCTGCCGACACCGCCCACCGGGCACTGGCGGCTGGACCACGTCGGCCGGCGGACGTTCGCGGACCTGGCCCTGGCGCCGTGGCCGGAGGCCGGCGAACCGCTCGGGCCCGGCCGGGTGCGCGTCCGGCTGCGCGCGGCCGGGCTGAACTTCCGGGACGTCCTGCTCGCCCTCGGCGTGATCCCGCCGTCGGTCGACCCGGACGCCACGTCCTCCGGC
>NZ_JBHYXZ010000225.1:0-10765 GCF_042752395.1 Actinosynnema sp. NPDC059335
TTTACCCCCACGGCCATGCCGCGCACGGCCGCGACCCGGCCGACCAGGACCCGGCCGTCCCCGCGACCGCGAGCCCGGCGACGGGGTGCACCGCGAAACCCGCCGCCCACACGACCGCGAGTCCGCCGGACGCGACCGCCGCCTCCACGCCGTGCACGAGCACACCTCCGCGCACGGCGTGGAGGTGTGCCCGTGCACCGCGATGCCGAACCGGAGGCGCGCAGCAGGTGGCGGCGCGCCTCCGGGCCCAGCCGGGCGCCCGGCCCGACGTCACCGCCCGATCAGGCGGTGGCGGGCGGTGTAGACGTTCATCGACGTGCCGCGCAGGAAGCCGACCAGGGTCATGCCCACCTCCGCGGCCAGGTCCACGGCCAGCGACGACGGCGCGGACACGGCGGCGAGCACCGGGATGCCCGCCATCGCCGCCTTCTGCACCAGCTCGAACGACGCCCGGCCGCTGACCATCAGCACCGTGCCGGCGAGCGGCAGGCCCCGGCCCCGCAGCGCCCAGCCCACGACCTTGTCGACCGCGTTGTGCCGGCCCACGTCCTCCCGCAGGCACAGCAGCCGGCCCCGCGCGTCGAACAGGCCGGCCGCGTGCAGGCCGCCCGTGCGGTCGAAGACCCGTTGGGCGGCGCGCAGCCCGTCCGGCAGGGTGGCCAGGGTCTCCGCGTCGACCGCCAGCGGGTCGTCCGCCACCGGCCAGGTGGTCCTGGTGCGCACGGCGTCCAGGCTCGCCTTGCCGCACAGCCCGCACGACGAGGTCATGTAGAAGTTGCGCTCGATCGACGGGTCGGGCGGCGGCACGCCCTCGGCCAGGCCCACGTCGAGCACGTTGAACGTGTTCGAGCCGTCGGCGGTCGCGCCCGCGCAGTACCGGATCGAGGTCACGTCACCGGCGCCGCGCACCACGCCCTCGCCGACCAGGAACCCGGCGGCCAGGTCGAAGTCGTCACCCGGCGTGCGCATGGTCACGGACAGGGAGCGGCCCGCGACCCTGATCTCCAGCGGCTCCTCCACGGTGAGGGTGTCGGCGCGGGCGTCGGGCACCCCGTCCACCACCCGCACCACGCGTCGCCTGCTCGTCACTCGTCCCATGTGGACACTCCTCTGCTCGGCACAGGGCGGTGCACTCGGCCAGCAACCGCCGCAACGCCTCGTCGCGCCGCCCGCCCGCGGCCACCGCCACGGCACGCGTCGCCCGGTGCGCGGCGAGCGCCGGCCACCACGTCATCCACCGGGCGCGCGGCAGTCCCGCCGCCCGGAGGCAGTGCTCGACCAGGGCGTGCGTGCGCCGTGCCCGCGCGGTGCCGATCAGCGGCACCGCGAGCGCCGGCAACGCGCGCCGCCCGGTCGGCGTGCTCAGGTCGTTCACGCACCGGGCCACCGCGGCGAGCACCGGGTGCACCGCCGCGGGCCGGTCGGTCCACTCCTCGTCGGCCAGCAGCGACACCAGCTCCAGCAGGCAGCAGCCGTGCGCCGGGGTGACGTGCCGCCCCGCCGCCAAGCGGGGCAGCCGGGTCGTCACGACGCCTCGCGCGGCTGCGGCAACAGCCCGCGCGGGCGTCCCGGCCGGCTGAACCGGCCGCCCACCACCGCACCCGCCACGCCCAGCGCGGCGGCGGCGAGGAACGCGCCGGCATGGCCGTGCGACACGACGGCCGCCGACGCCACCCCGACGCCCAGCACCCCGCCGAGCGCCTTGGCGCTGTAGATGACGGCGAAGTTGAGCGGCGCGGTGTCCTCGCCGAAGTACTCGCGCACGAGCCCCACCAGCAGCGAGTAGCAGCAGCTCGTGCCGAGGCCGGCCACGCCCGCGCCGACCAGCAGGGCCACCGCGTCCTGCCGCTGCGCGCCGACCAGCAGCACCACCTGGGCCACGCCGCCGGTGGCCATGGCCAGCCGCAGCGTGAGCCGCCTGCCGACGGCCTCGGACATCCGGCCCGCCAGGATCCGGCCCGCGCCCGTCGCCACCGCCAGCACCGCCAACGCCACCGCCGCGACCACCCGGCCGCCCGGTACCGCGTCCACCACCAGGCCCGCCAGGAACACCAGGTCGAACAACGACACCGCCGCCGCGAACACCACCGTCACGCACATCAGCGCCAGGACGCCGCTGCGCACCGCCTCGCCCGGCCGGAAGTGGCGGATCGCGGGACGGTTGCTGCGGTGCGCGCCGGTCTCGCGCCGACGCGGGTCCACGTCGGCCGGCCACCAGTGGCGCGGCGGGTCGCGCAGCGGCAGGCCGCACGCCGTCACCACGACGAGCACCACGAGCGCGGCGGCGGACAGGAACACCGCCCGGTCGTCCGGCCGGAACCACAGCCCGGCGGCCAGCGCGAACGGCGCGCCACCGACCGCGAACGCGCCGGTGACCAGGGCGATCCGGCCGGTGACGCGGTCGGGGAACCAGCGGATCACGGTGCCGACGCAGGTCGCGTAGACCAGGCCCGTGCCGGCCCCGCCGACCAGCGAGTAGCCCAGGAGCAGGACGGGCAGGTGCTCGGCGAACCCGAGGGCGAGCAGCCCGACCGCGCCGAGCGCCGCGCCCAGCACGACCGCGGTGCGCGGCGCCAGCAGCCCGCGTTCCCGCAGCCACGCGGCGGGGAACGCGACGCCGGCCTGGCACGCCGTCCAGAGCGCGAACGCCCAGCACAGCGCGACCAGGTCCCACCGCTGCGCCAGGACCGGCACCAGCGCGCCGAACCCGTACTGCGCGGTGCCGGCGGCGAGCATGGCGATGCCGCACAGCCAGGCGATCCGGTCCCGCGAGTGGCCCAGCAGGTCCCGGTCCGACTCGCCGACCCGGTGGCGGCGACCGTAGACGTCGAGGACTTCCCGCACCCGCATGAGGACCACCCTCCTTGCAGATTGTATACAGTATTACGTAGCCTACTCCCCCGCACCCGTTCCCGACCACCCTCGGACGGCGGCAGGCGCGAGCCCTCCCCGGAACGAGGCGGCGCGTCCGGGAAACGGCCCGGCGTCGCCCGCCCCGGTCGAACCCGAGCGCCAGGGCTGTCGCGGGAAGCACGACCGGCGTACTGTGAATACGGTATACAGTCTTCTGACTACACTGGAGGCGCCATGACCGTGGAGGAACGGGTGCTGGCCGTGATCGAGGCGCACCGCGGCGACCGGGGCGCGCTGCTCCCGGTCCTGCACGGCATCCAGGCCGAGTTCGGCTACGTCGACCCGTCGGTGATCCCGCTGGTGGCCCGGGAGCTGAACCTCTCGCGCGCCGACGTGCACGGCGTCGTCACCTTCTACCGCGACTTCCGCGCCGAACCCGCGGGCCGCGTCACGGTGCGGCTGTGCCGAGCCGAGGCGTGCCGCTCGGTCGGCTCCGAACCCCTGGCCGCCCACGCCGAGGCCGCGTACGGCGTGCGGACGGGTCGGACCGGCGCCGACGGCGCGCTGACCCTGGAAGAGGTGTTCTGCCTGGGCAACTGCGCCCTCGGACCCGCCGCCCAGGTCAACGGGCGGCTGCACGGACGGCTCGACCCCGCCCGGCTCGACGGCGTGATCGCCGCCGAGCTCGAGAAGAGGACGGCATGACCACCACCGTGTACGTCCCGCGCGACGCCGCCGCCCTCTCGGTCGGCGCGGACGCCGTCGCCGCCGCGATCACCCGCGAGGCCGCGCTCGCGGGTCGGGCCGTCCGGGTCCTGCGCACCGGCTCGCGCGGCATGCTGTGGCTGGAGCCGCTGGTCGAGGTGGCCACCGACGCCGGCCGGGTCGGCTACGGACCGGTGACCGCCGCGGAGGTGCCCGCGCTGGTGGCGGCCGGGATGCTCGACGGCGCGGACCACGGGCCGCACGTGGGCGTGGTCGAGGAGCTGCCGTGGATGCGCGCGCAGCACCGGCTGTGCTTCGCCCGCGTCGGCGTCACCGACCCGCTGTCGCCCGACGACTTCCTCGCCCACGGCGGCACGGCGGGGCTGCGGCGGGCGCTGGAGATCGGACCGGCGGCCACGGTCGCGGAGGTGACGGACTCCGGGTTGCGCGGGCGCGGCGGCGCGGGCTTCCCGGCGGGCGTCAAGTGGCGGACCGTCGCGGACGCGCCCGGCCCGCTCAAGTTCGTGTGCTGCAACGCCGACGAGGGCGACAGCGGCACGTTCGCCGACCGGATGCTCCTGGAAGGCGACCCGTTCTGCCTGATCGAGGGGATGACCATCGCCGCGCACGCCGTCGGCGCCACCGAGGGCTACGTCTACCTGCGGTCGGAGTACCCCGAGGCGGTGCGGACGTTCCGCCGGGCGATCGAGGTCGCGTACGCGCGGGGGTGGCTCGGGGACGACGTGCTCGGGTCCGGGCTGAGGTTCGACCTGATGGTGCGGGTCGGCGCCGGCGCGTACATCTGCGGCGAGGAGACCTCCATGCTGGAGAGCCTGGAGGGCAAGCGGGGCGTGGTGCGGGCGAAACCGCCGATCCCCGCGATCACCGGGCTGTTCGGCAGGCCGACCGCGGTGAACAACGTGCTGACGCTCGCGTCCGTGCCGCGGATCCTGGCCGACGGCGCCGCCGCCTACCAGGCGCTCGGTGTGGGCCGCTCACGCGGCACGCAGGTGTTCCAGCTCGCCGGGAACATCGCCCGCGGCGGCGTGTTCGAGACGGCGTTCGGGCTCTCGCTGCGGGAGCTGGTCGAGGTGCACGGCGGCGGCACGCGGTCCGGCCGCCCGGTGCGCGCGGTGCAGGTCGGCGGGCCGCTCGGGGCGTACCTGCCGGCGTCGGGCCTGGACCTGGAGCTGGACTACGAGGCGTTCGCCGAGGCGGACGCGATGCTCGGGCACGGCGGTGTCGTGGTGTTCGACGACACCGTGGACATGGCCGCGATGGCGCGGTTCGCGTTCGCGTTCTGCGCGGAGGAGTCCTGCGGGAAGTGCACGCCGTGCCGGGTCGGCGCGGTGCGCGGCGTCGAGGTGGTCGACCGGATCGTCGGCGGCGAGGACGTCGACGACAACCTCGCGCTGCTGGGCGACCTCTGCGAGCTGATGACCGACGGGTCGTTGTGCGCGATGGGCGGCCTGACGCCCAACCCCGTGCGCAGCGCGCTCCGGCACTTCGCCGACGACTTCACGCCAAGGAGGGTCGCCTCGTGACGATCTTGAAGGAACCGGACCTCGGCACACCGGCCTCGACGTCCCCGGTCGAGGTGACGGTGGAGGTCGACGGCGTCCCGGTGACCGTGCCCGCGGGCACGTCGGTCATGCGGGCCGCCGCGACGTGCGGGGTCGACGTCCCGAAGCTGTGCGCGACGGACAGCCTGGAGCCGTTCGGGTCCTGCCGGCTGTGCCTGGTCGAGATCGACGGGCGGCGCGGCACGCCCGCGTCGTGCACCACGCCGGTCGCGGACGGGATGAAGGTGCGCACGCAGACGCCGAAGCTGGAGAAGCTGCGGCAGGGCGTGATGGAGCTGTACCTGTCCGATCACCCGCTGGACTGCCTGACCTGCTCGGCCAACGGCGACTGCGAGCTGCAGGACATGTCCGGCGCGGTCGGGCTGCGGCAGGTGCGGTACGGGTACGAGGGCGAGAACCACCTGTCGCTGGAGAAGGACACCAGCAACCCGTACTTCGACTTCGAGCCGTCCAAGTGCATCTCGTGCTCCCGGTGCGTGCGGGCGTGCGGCGAGACGCAGGGCACGTTCGCGTTGACCATCGAGGGCCGCGGCTTCGAATCGAAGGTCTCGCCCGGCGGTCTGTCGTTCATGGAGTCCGAGTGCGTGTCGTGCGGCGCGTGCGTGCAGGCGTGCCCGACCGCGACGCTGCAGGAGAAGTCCGTGGTGCAGCTCGGGATGCCGAGCCGGACCGTGCTGACCACCTGCGCCTACTGCGGTGTCGGCTGCTCCTTCAAGGCCGAGCTGCGCGGCGACCAGCTCGTGCGGATGGTGCCCCACAAGGACGGCGGCGCGAACGAGGGCCACTCGTGCGTCAAGGGGCGCTTCGCGTTCGGCTACGCCACGCACCCCGACCGGGTGACCACGCCGATGGTCCGGGAGAAGATCACCGACCCGTGGCGCGAGGTGTCGTGGGAGGAGGCGATCGCCCACACGGCGGCGCGGATGCGCGCGCTCCAGGCCGAGCACGGCGTCGGCGCGATCGGTGGCATCACGTCGTCCCGCTGCACCAACGAAGAGGTGTACGTGGTGCAGAAGCTCGTGCGCGCGGCGTTCGGGAACAACAACGTCGACACGTGCGCGCGGGTGTGCCACTCCCCCACCGGGTACGGGCTGAAGCAGACGTTCGGCGAGTCGGCGGGCACGCAGGACTTCCGGTCCGTGGCCGCGGCGGACGTGATCGTGGTGATCGGGGCGAACCCGACCGACGGGCACCCGGTGTTCGCGTCGCGGATGAAGCGGCGGCTGCGGGAGGGCGCGAAGCTGGTCGTCATCGACCCCCGGCGGATCGACCTGGTGCGCTCGCCGCACGTCCGGGCGACCCACCACCTCCAGCTCCGGCCCGGCACGAACGTGGCCGTGGTGAACGCCTTCGCGCACGTCGTCGTGACCGAAGGGCTGGTGGACGCCGACTTCGTCGCGGCCCGCTGCGAGGGCTACGAGGAGTGGGCGGAGTTCATCGCCCGGCCCGAGAACAGCCCCGAGGTGGTGGAGTCGGTCACCGGCGTGCCCGCGGCGGAGATCCGCGCGGCCGCCCGGCTGTACGCGACCGGCGGCAACGCCGCGATCTACTACGGGCTGGGCGTCACCGAGCACAGCCAGGGCTCCACCATGGTGATGGGCATGGCGAACCTGGCCATGGCCACCGGCAACGTCGGCCGGGACGGGGTGGGCGTGAACCCGCTGCGCGGGCAGAACAACGTGCAGGGGTCGTGCGACATGGGGTCGTTCCCGCACGAGCTGCCCGGCTACCGCCACGTGTCCGACGACGCGGTGCGCGCCGTGTTCGAGGGCGTGTGGGGCCGCGACATCCTGCCGACGCCGGGCCTGCGCATCCCGAACATGTTCGACTCGGCCATCGCGGGCACGTTCCGCGGCCTGTTCGTGCAGGGCGAGGACATCGCCCAGTCCGACCCGAACACCGCCCACGTGACCGCGGCGCTGACCGCCATGGACCTCGTGGTGGTGCAGGACCTGTTCCTCAACGAGACGTCGAAGTTCGCGCACGTGTTCCTGCCCGGCACGTCGTTCCTGGAGAAGGACGGCACGTTCACCAACGCCGAGCGGCGCATCAACCGGGTGCGGCCGGTGATGGCCCCGAAGACGGGCAAGCACGAGTGGCAGATCGCGTGCGAGCTGGCCGCGGCGCTGGGCTACGAGATGTCCTACCGCCACCCGCGGGAGATCATGGACGAGATCGCGTCGTTGACGCCGACGTTCGCCGGGGTGTCGTTCGCCAAGCTCGACCGGCTCGGCAGCGTCCAGTGGCCGTGCAACGACGACGCGCCCGAGGGCACGCCGACCATGCACGTGGACTCGTTCGTGCGCGGCAAGGGCCGGTTCGTGCCCACGTCGTTCGTGCCGACCACCGAGCGCACGACCCGCCGGTTCCCGCTGATCCTGACCACGGGCCGGATCCTCAGCCAGTACAACGTGGGCGCGCAGACCCGGCGGACCGCCAACATCGCCTGGCACCCGGAGGACGTGCTGGAGATCCACCCGCACGACGCCGAGGTGCGCGGCATCGCCGACGGCGACGCGGTGACGCTGGCCAGCCGCGTGGGCGCCACGTCGCTGCGCGCGGTGCTCTCCGACCGGATGCCGGTCGGTGTCGTCTACACGACGTTCCACCACCCCGTGACCGGGGCGAACGTGGTCACCACCGACAACTCCGACTGGGCCACCAACTGCCCGGAGTACAAGGTGACCGCCGTGCAGGTGGCGTTGCGCGAGCCCGCGGTGGTCGAGTGACGTGGGCGGCGCGCCCCCTCCCGCGGTGCGGCTGGTGAACGAGATCGCCCGCCAGTTCCACGACCGGCCGCCGGACCTGGCGGCGGCCGCCGTCGCCGACCACGTCGAGCGCTTCTGGGACCCCCGGATGCGCGCCGACCTGAAGCGCCACGTCGCCGAGGCCCCGGAATCCCTGGACCCGGTGGCCCTCGCGGCGGCCGGGCTGGTCGACCGGGAAACCCACCGGAACGTCCACAATGGACGGTCTTAAGATCACCCGATCAAGTGACATTTTCCATGCGCGCAAGGAATTCCCGCCGCCGACCGGACCGCGTGAGCGCCACACACGCGAGGATGCCTCGCATCGTTCGGCACGGGTTCGCCGGGACCGCCGCCGGCGGGGGACCGGGGAATTGATCACCCGACCGGGTGCCCCGGGAGGACGTCCGGCAGCTCGACATCGAGCTGACGGACATTCGTCGTCGTCCGGGCCACGCGCCGGTGTGGGGGGCCCGGACCTGGGGTTGTCGACCGCGTGCCGTCACCGGCCCGTCCCGGTGCGGCGGTGTCCGCCGCACCGGGAGCGGAACGGCTCGACGGCCGCGGTCAGGTTTGCCGCAGGGACGTGAGGAACGCCCGGAACGGGCGTTCCCCGAAGGTCAATCTGGGTTCCGGTCGTTTGCTGTCCCTGACGCTGGTCGTGCTCCGTCCCACGGCCAGCTCGACGCAGTTGTTGCCCGCGCCGGAGTAGGTGCTCTTGCGCCACGTCTTGTCGATGTTCATGTGTCCTTCAGTGCCGTTGCCAGTTTCCTGATCAGCGAAGCCGACTCCTTGGGCGTCAGGGCGACCTCGCTCACCATTTCCTCGAAGTGCAGCAGGTACTTCTGCACGTCGGCGCGATTGTCCACCCACTTCCCGCCACCCGCGTACTCCAGGTACACGGCCGAAGGATCGCTGTCCTCGAAGCGGAGGGCGGTCGCGCCACCACCGGACATGGTTCCGTGTGCACCGGCGCCGAACGGAACCACTTGGATGGTGATGTTGTCCTGCTTCCCCTTCTCGAGCAAATGCGACAACTGCTCGCGCATGACCTCCCGGCCACCCACGATTCGGTGCAGCGCGGCCTCGTCGATCACCGCGTGGAGGCGTAATCCGGGCAGCCTCCGCTGCCGGTTCGCCAGCGCGGCCGTCACCTGCTCCACCGAGACGGACGGGTCCATGAACCGCCGGCCCGCGAGCCTGATCGCGGCCGCGTAGGCGGGCGTCTGGAGCAGCCCCGGGATGACGATCATCTCGATCGTCCGCACCTCGGTGGCGTCGGCCTCCTGCCGGGCGTAGGTGCGCGCCTCCGGGGTGTACGCGGCCGCGTACACCAGGCGCGTCCCGTCCTGCTTCGCGTCCTCCCACAGCGCTTCGGCCTCGCGCCGCTCCGCGTCGGTGGCCCCGTAGAGGCCGAGCAGCGCGCCCAGCTCGGTCCAACTCGGACTGATGTAGCCGTTCTCCATCCGCGACAGCGTCGACTGCGTCTTCCGGGTCAGCGCGTGGTAGTCGGCCTCGGTCTTGCCCGCGCGCTTGCGCAGGCCGTTGAGGAACTGGCCGAGCTTGCGCTTGCGTCGGGTTTGGACGGCTGCCATGCGGATCTCTCCTCGCTGGAAAAGAACTGCGAACACCCTAGTGCGGTCCCGCGTCCTGCCCGTTTTCACTCGATCGTGCACCGTTCTCACGGTGCATATACCCCCCATTGGACGGGTCCGGCCGGTTTCCCCGCCGATCCGCGCCCGCCGTACCATCTCGCCGCGTCCGCCCCGGCACGTCAAGGGGGTGTGACGTGATGATCGGCCGGAGGTTGGAGCGCGCTCCAAGGTTCATCGCGGCCGGCGCCCGCAGCCGGGTCGGCAAATCCGGCTGAAATTGTCGGTCCCCCGGTCCATCATGGCCCGCATGGCAGACGCAATCGTGGCCGAAGGGCTGATCAAGCGCTACGGATCGGTGGTCGCTCTCGACGGCCTCGACCTCGTGGTGCCGGAAGGCACCGTCATGGGCCTGCTCGGGCCGAACGGCGCGGGCAAGACCACGACGGTGCGCGTGCTCACCACCTTGCTGGAGCACGACGAGGGCAGGGCGACGGTGACCGGGCTGGACGTCATCGCCGACGCCAAGGAGCTGCGCCGCCGCATCGGGCTGTCGGGCCAGTACGCGGCCGTGGACGAGAACCTGACCGGGTTCGAGAACCTGGACATGGTCGGGCGGCTCTACCACCTGGGCAAGCGGCGCAGCCGGGAACGGGCGCGCGAGCTGCTGGAGCGGTTCGACCTCGTGGAGGCGGCCGACCGGCCGGTGAAGGGCTACTCGGGCGGCATGCGCCGCCGGCTCGACCTGGCGGGCGCGCTGGTGGCCAAGCCGCGGGTGCTGTTCCTGGACGAGCCGACCACGGGCCTGGACCCGCGCAGCCGGCTGGGGATGTGGGACGTGATCGGCGAGCTGGTCGCGGGCGGCACCACGCTGCTGCTGACGACGCAGTACCTGGAGGAGGCCGACCGGCTCGCCGACCGGATCGCGGTCATCGACCACGGCCGGGTCATCGCGCTGGGCACCGCGAACGAGCTGAAGGACCAGGTGGGCGGCGAGCGGCTGGAGCTGACCGTCGGTTCCGCGCAGGACGCGGAGACGGCCGGGCGGGCGCTCGCGCCATTGGCGATCGGCGACATCGCGCTGGACGACCGCGGGCACCGGCTGACCGTGCCGGTGTCGGGCGGGGCCGACGTGCTGGTGGACGGGATCCGCCGGCTGGACGCCGAGTCGGTCAAGGTGCTGGACATGGGCCGGCGCAGGCCGACGCTGGACGACGTGTTCCTCGCGCTGTCCGGCCCCGCGGGCGGGTACGGCGGCGGGGACGGGCAGGGGAAGCAGGGGGAA
>NZ_JBHYXZ010000226.1:0-2455 GCF_042752395.1 Actinosynnema sp. NPDC059335
GCGGGGCCCCCCCCCCCCCGGGGCCCCCCCCGCCCCCTCACCCGGAGACCCGCCATGAAGCTCCTCGGCACCGCGAGGCTGCTCGTGATCGCCGGCACGTTGGCGCTGAGCACCCTGGGCTCGTTCGCCCACGCCGCACCCACCGACCCGACCCGCGACGCACCGCTCACCACCGCCGCCACCCAGGCCGACTACTGGGCCGCCGCCGAACCCCGCGCCCGCGCCGTGAAGGCCGAGTACGACATCCCCGCCTCCGTCGCCGCCGCCCAGGCCGCGCACGAGTCCGCGTACGGGGCCAGCAGCCTGGCGGCCCAGTACAACAACCACTTCGGCATGAAGTGCGTCTCGGCCACCGACCCCGGCCCCATCGCCGTCGGCTGCCGCGCCTTCAACACCGAGGAGTGCCAGCCGACCTGCGGCCCCACCACCGCCTACTTCCGCGTCTACGCCTCGATGACCGACTCGTTCCGCGACTACGGCCGGCTGCTCACCACCAGCTCCTACTACGCCCACGCCCTGCCCTACCGGCACGACCCCCGCGAGTTCATCCGCCGCGTCGCCGAGCGCTACGCGACCGACCCGAACTACGCCAACAAGATCATCGCGATGATGGACGCCAACAACCTGTACCGGTTCGACGTCGGCGGTCCCGAGCGGCAGGCGTACCCGATGTACCACCAGGTCCGCGGCGCCGACGGCGGCTGGACCGGGTTCCGCGCCCTGCCCGGCTACCAGACCACCCTGCCCGGCGACGCCAAGGACGTCGCGGTGGCCGCGATGGCGGACGGCTCGGCGCAGGTGGTGGTCGTCGGCGCGGACGACGTCGTCTACCACCAGATCCGCCACGCCGACACGAACTGGACCGGGTTCCAGCCCCTGTCGGGCAACGGCACCACCACCCCCGCCAAGGCCAAGGCGGTGTCGATCACCGGCCTCGCCGACAACGCGGTCCAGGTCGTCATCGTCGGCTGGGACGACCGGATCTACCACCAGACCCGCACGCCCGACGGCAACTGGACCGGGTTCCAGCCGGTGCCGGGCATGGACACCCCCACCCCGGCCGCGGGCAAGGACGTCGCCATCGCGGCCCTGCCCGACGGCAGCGCCCAGCTGGTCATCGTCGGCCACGACGACGGGCTCTACCACCAGGTCCTGCGCGACGGCACGTGGTCCGGCTTCCGCCCCCTGGCGGGCACCGGCACGACCGCGCCCGCCAAGGGCAAGCGCGTGTCGATCGCCGGCACGGCCGAAGGCGCCCACGTCCTCGTCGTCGGCTGGGACGACCGGATCTACCACCAGATCCGCGACAACGCCGGCGACTGGACCGGCTTCCAGCCGCTCAACGGCATGGACACCACCCTCCCCGCCACCGGCAAGGACGTCGCCATCGGCGCCCACGCCGACGGCACCGCCCAGGTGCTCGTCATCGGCAACGACGACGGCATGTACCACCGCGTCCGCTCGGGCGCCTCGTGGACGCCGTTCCGGATGCTGACCGGCACGGACGGCACCCAGGCCAAGGGCTCGCGGGTCGCGATCTCGGGCCACCCGGACAACACCGCCCAGGTGGTCGTCACCGGCCGCTGACCGATCCCCTTGTCGCGGGGGCGCGGCCGCCCCCCGCGGGGCCCGGGGCGCGACGCCGGGGCGCGGGGGTGGGGCCCGACCCGCGCACCCCCCACCTGCGGGGGCGCGCCCCCCCCCGCGCGCGCGCGCCGGCGCCCCCCAATCGCCGTGCCCGTTCGTGCCGCGAAACCCGGTACCCCCGATCCGGTGTCGGCTTACCCCCACACGGCGGAGTGCTGTTGCGGCGCACGGCGGCGGCGCACAGTGTCGGATCGGCGGCGATTGTCCGATCCGACCATTCGCCGCAGGCGTCCCGGACCACGCGGCGTCGGTGGATGTCGAACCGAGGAAGAACATGAACAAGTCGAAGATGGCGTTCGTGGTGTCCAGTGTTGTCGCGCTCGTGTTCGGCGGCCTCGTCGCGGTCTCCGCCCCGGCCCAGGCCGAGCCCGGTTACCTGATCCGCAGCGAGTTGAACGGCAAGTGCCTGGACATCCGGGACTGGAACGCCAACGACGGCGCGATCGTGCAGATGTGGGCGTGCCACGGCGGGGCCAACCAACAGTGGTACGGCGACGGCTCCCTGATCCGCAGCGCGCTGAACGGCAAGTGCCTGGACATCCGCGACTGGAACGCCAACGACGGCGCCGTCGTCCAGATGTGGACGTGCCACGGCGGCGCGAACCAACGCTGGTTCCAGTCCTGATCCACCGCCGGTTGGCGCGGGGGAGAGCGGTCGACGGGAGCCCTGCCGGGACCGGCGACTCCTCGGCGGCCACCGCGACCCGCGCCACCGGCTGAGACCGGCGGGGGGGGGGGCGCGCGCCCGGGGCCCGGGGGGCCCCCCCCCCGCCCGGGCGCCCCCCGGACTCGCCGCCACACCCCCCAC
>NZ_JBHYXZ010000226.1:2465-10709 GCF_042752395.1 Actinosynnema sp. NPDC059335
GCGCCCCGGGGTGAGCCGGGGGGGGTCCCCCCCCCCTCCCCGGGGGTGCACCCCCCGCCGTCGTCTGCGCTCCCGGATCGATCGCCTCCCGAACACCAGCGGTGTGAAGCCGTCCGACCGCCGTCGTTCTGACTTCCGATAAGGTTCACTTATCGGAAGTCACCCTCTCGCACCCTCATAACGTTGCGTTGTGCCCAATAACGTTTGTACGGACGAAACTCTGCTACGATATTGCCGTGACGACGACGGAGACCTCCGCACTGACCTGCAACTACCCCGGCTGCACGCGTCCGGTGATCCGGGGCGGCGGGCCGGGAAGGCCGTCGGAGTACTGCGACCTGCCGGAACACACCCGGTGGCGGGCGTGGCGCGAGCGGCAGCGGTTGGCGCAGGCGGCGGAGGCCCAGCAGGAGGTCGTCACCGTGACGAAAGGCCCGCAGGGGACCACCGCGGGCAAGATCAGGGCCGAGGAACTGCTGGAGCGGTTCCGGGTGCTCGCCGAGCAGATGTCGACCACGCTCACCGGAGCCGTGGCGGAGCTGTCCGCGATCGCCGACCCGAGCGTCGCCGAGAGCCAGGTGCAGGCGGTGGAGGCCGAGGCCGCGCGGCGGGTCGCCGAGGCGGAGGCCGCGGTCGCCCTGGCCGAACGACGCCGCCGCGACGCCGAACAGGCACGCCAGGCCGCCGAGGCCACCACCGAGGACGCCGTCCGCGCCGCCGAAAGGGCCGAGCAGGACGCCGAAACCGCCTACGCCCAGCGCGACGCCGCCCGCGCCGAGGCCGACGCCGCCGTCGAACGGGCCGAACGGGAGATCGCCGCCGTCCGCGTGGAAGCCGCCACCGCCGTGGACGAGATCCGCCGCGACGCCCAGGCGCAGGTCGAGCAGGCCCAGGCCGACGCCGTCGCCCACGCCGAGCAGGCACGGCGGCAGGCGGTGCGGGAGGTCGACCAGATCCGCGCCGACGCCCAGGCCCGCGTCGACCAGGCCCGGCACGACGCCCAAGCCCAGGCCGACGCCGCCCGCGCCGAAGCCGAAACCCGGATCGAGGCCGTCCGCGCCGAGGCGCAGGCGCAGGTCGACGCCGCCCGCGCCGAAGCGCAGACCCGGATCGACCGGGTGCGGGAGGAAGCGGCGGCGAACGTCGACCAGGCCCGTGCCGACGCCCGCGCCGAAGCCGAGGCCGCGCACCGCGCCCGGATCGCGGCCGAACGCGCCGACCAGGCCGCCCACGACGCCCGCGCCGAACTCGACCGGGCCCGCGCCGAGCTGGCCGACCTGCGCCAGGCCCACCACGACCGCCTCGACCAGGTCGAACGCTCCGCCCGGGAACGGCTCGACGCCCTGGAGGAAGCCCGCGCCCAAACCCTGGCCCGCGCCGAACGCGCGGAACGCCAGCTCGACCGGCTGCAGGCCGAACTGGACGCGCTGCGCGCCGACCGCGAACCCCGCTGATCAGCCGATCGCGCCCGGTGTGCCCGCAGGGTCGCCTTGGGGCGGGGACGGCCTCACCGCCACCGCCCGCGAACCGGCACGGCAACGCGGGCAGCACCACCACGCCATCCGCCGTCCACGACCATCCGGCACCGAGGTGCTGTCCCGGCTGTGGCGGTTCCTCTTTCGAGTGGTGTGGGGGCGTTCCGCTTCCGCGGGTGGGACCGGGTGTCCATCGTGGGCGGCCCAGGTGGCAGGTGAGGCTGCCCGCCGGCGCGGGCGGGTGGGCGCGGCCCGGCAGGCCCGGACGTCGGGGGTCCGGACGTGCCGGGCCGTGTCGTCGTCGGCCCGGCACGTCCGTGGTCAGCCGACCCCGTTGACCTCGCGGCGCAGCGCCACGGCGTCGGCCCGGACCCGCTCGGGTGCTTCGCGGTCGATCAGGGCGCGGCGCATGAGCGCGGCGATCGCGGGCTGGTGGGCGGGGGTGAAGCCGCGGCGGGTGATCTCCTGGGTGCCGATGCGCAGCCCGCGCAGCCCTTCGTCGATGCGCTGCCAGGCCAGGCCGATGCCGCTGAGGTAGATGCCGGCCTCGCCGAGCAGCGCGGCGGCCGCGTCGCCGCCGCCCAGGGTGAGGGCGTCGACGGCGAGGTGGTGGGAGCGGGTGTGGACGCCGTCGTGGCGGGCGACGTCGAAGCCGTTGTCGGCCAGTGCCGCGCCGAGCGCCTGGGCGTTGGCGACGCAGGCGCGGGCGTAGTCGGGGCCGTGCTCGGCGAGTTCGGCGGCGGTGACGGCGAGCGCGCCGAGGCGTCCGGCGTCGTAGTTGGCGAGCATGCCGGGGTAGGCGACGGTGGAGACGCGTTCGGCGAGGTCCGGGTCGCGGGTGACGACGCAGCCGCCGGACGGGCCGCCGAAGGACTTGTAGGTGGAGAACGTCATCAGGTGCGCGCCCTCGTGCAGGGGGCGCTGGAACTCGCGGCCCGCGACGAGGCCGGCGATGTGGGAGGCGTCGTAGACCAGGATCGCGCCGACCTCGTCGGCGGCGGCGCGCACGGCGGCGACGTCGTGCGGGAACAGCATCAGGCTCGCGCCGATGACCACGATCCGGGGCCGGTGCACCCGCAGGAAGCCGGGCAGCTTGTCGTAGTCGAGGTCGAGTTCGTCGGGCAGGTAGGGCAGGTCGACGACGGTGAGGCCGCGGATGGCGGGCACGCCCTGGGCGTGGTGGCTGGCGTGGCCGCCGGCGAACTCGGGCAGCACCGCGATCTTGTCGCCGGCGCGGGCGAACGCGGTGTAGACGGCGAGGTTGGCCAGGGTCGCGCTCTGCAGCCGGACCTCGGCGTAGCGGCCTTCCATGAGGTCGGCGACGAGCAGGGGCGCGAGGACTTCGAGGGTGTCGAGGTGGTCGAGGCCGACCTGGTACTTCTCGCCCGGCCAGCCCATGCTCGGCCGGCCGGACACGGTGGCGCTCATCGCGGCCGCGGCGGCGGGGCTGAGCACGTTGGTGCCGGCGTAGAGGACGATCCCGTCGTCGTCGACCTGGGTGGTGTGCGCTTCGAGGGCCTTGCGGACGGTGCCGGCGACGCCGGCGGCGGTCAGGTCGGCGGAGACGGCGGCCTCGACCTCGGCGAGCCTGCGTTGCGCCTGCGGGGAGGCCCAGGGGGCGATCCTGCTGTTCGTCACGGTGCAGAACGCTAGGGCTTCGCCGTCGGGTGGGGCGACCGTCCGGCGACGGAGGTTGTTCCTACAGTTGTCGGAATGCAGGAGTTGCTGGACGAGCTGTCCCGGCTGCTGGGGCGCGGGGTCTCGGTGGACGACGTGGCGGGCCGGGTGGTCGCGCACAGCGCCCAGACCGACGACGTGGACCCGGCGCGGGTGCGGGCGATCCTGACCCGGCGGGTGCCGGCGGACGTCGCGGCGTGGCAGGAGCAGCACGGGGTGGCGACCGCGACGGGGCCGGTGCGGGTGCCGGAGAACCCGGCGTTGGGGTTCCAGCAGCGGGTGGGGTTCCCGTTGCGGCACCACGGGGCGCTGGTCGGCTACCTGTGGGTGTTGGGCGAGGTGCCGGAGCTGGACCTGGGCGGTCGGTTGGCGGCGTTGGCGGCGCAGGTGCCGGCGGGTGAGCGGACGCCGGTGCGGGTGGTGGTGGGGTTGGAGCCGCGGGTGGTGCGCACGGTGCCCGCCGGTGACGCGCTGCCGGAGCTGTCGGGGCACGTGGGGGTGAGCGACCCGCACCCGCCGGACCGGGCCGCGGCGGCCTACCAGCAGGCGTTGGCGGCGGCGGAGCTGGCGCGGTTGGACCCGGCGCTGCCGGACCGGGTGCGGTGGTCGGAGCTGGGCGCGTACCGGCTGCTGCTGGGCGCGCCGCCGGAGGAGGTGCTGGCCGGGTTGTCGGAGGTGCTGCTGCGGACGCTGGAGGTGTACCTGGACGCGGGGTGCGAGGTGCGGGCGGCGGCGCGGCGGCTGCACCTGCACCGCACGAGCCTGTACTACCGGCTGGGGCGGATCGCGGAGCTGACCGGCCGGGACCTGTCCGACGGCGGGGCGCGGCTGGAGCTGCACCTGGCGTTGAAGCTCGTGCGGCTGGCGCGGCGCCCGTAGGGTGGCGGCGTGTTGCTGTGGATCAACGGGCCGTTCGGCGGCGGCAAGACCCAGACGGCGCACGAGCTGCGGCGCAGGTTGCCGGGCAGCTTCGTCGCCGACCCGGAGCACGTGGGGTTCGGGCTGCGGCGGATGACGCCGCCCGCGTTGCGCGGCGACTTCCAGGACCTGGCGGCGTGGCGGCAGGGTGTGGTGGAGGTGCTGGACCGGGCGGCGCGCGGGCACGACGGGGTGATCGTGGTGCCGATGACGCTGGTGGAGCCCGCCTACTTCCGGGAGGTCGTCGGCGGGTTGCGCGACCGGGGGCACGACGTGCGGCACTTCGCGCTGCTCGCCCGGCGCGCGACGGTGGTGCGGCGGCTGCGGGAACGCGAGGTCGTGCACGCGGCGCGTGCCCTGCTGGGCGGCGGGGCGGCGCGGGGGCGGAGCGCGGCGATGCGGGCGTTGGACCGGTGCCTGGAGCGGTTGCGGGAGCCGGAGTTCGCCGAGCACCTGTGGACCGACGACCTCACCGTGCCGCAGGTGGCGGAGCGGGTCGCCGCGGCGGCCGGGCTGGTGTTGGCGCCGGCCGCGGGCGGGCGGTTGCGGGGTCGGGTGCGGCGCACGTGGACTTCGGTGAAGCACATCCGCTTCGACTAGCGGCGCGTTCGGACGGCTGACACGCGATAGGGTGATCGACTTCCTGACCGACGTCAAGGAGTGACGTGCCTGACGATCTCGGCCTGTTGCTGTACCTGCCGCACCGCGAGCTGGAGAACCGGGTGTTCGCCGCCCTGGCGGCCGCGGGGTTCGACGACGTGACGCCCGCGCAGGCGCGGGTGTTCCAGCGGATCGGCCGCGACGGGTCGCGGTTGACGGAGCTGGCGGAGGCGGCGCGGATCACCAAGCAGACCGCCGGTTTCCTGGTGGACCAGTTGGAGCGGGCCGGGTACGTGGAGCGGTGCCCGGACCCGACCGACGCGCGGGCGCGGCTGATCCGGGTGGCCGAGCGGGGCCGTCGGGCGATCCCGGTGGGGGTGGCGGCGATCGCGGAGGTGGAGCGGGAGTGGACCGCGCACCTGGGCCGGACGCGGATGGTGGCGTTGCTGGACGCGCTGGCCCGGCTGCGGGAGATCACCGATCCGCGCCTGTAGCGGGCGGTCAGGACGACAGGAAGCGGTCCAGGACGCGCACGCCGAAGCGCAGGCCGTCGACGGGCACGCGTTCGTCCACGCCGTGCGGCATGGCGCGGTAGTCGTAGCCGGGTGGCAGGGACAGCGGCGCGAAGCCGTAGCAGTCGATGCCGAGCCGGTGGAACGCCTTGGCGTCGGTGCCGCCGCCCATGCAGTAGGGCACGACCACGGCGTCGGGGTCCTCGGCGCGCAGGGCGGCGGCCATGGCGTCGAACCACGGCGTGTCGATCGGCGCCTGCACGGGCGGCTCGTCGGCGAGGAACTCGCGGCGCACGTCCGGTCCCAGTGCCCGGTCGACGGCGGCCAGCAGCTCGTCGGTGGTGCCGGGCAGGGTGCGCACGTCCAGTTCGGCGGTGGCGCTGCCGGGGATGACGTTGACCTTGTAGCCGGCGCGCAGCACCGTGGGGGTGGTGCTGTTGCGGACGGTGTTCTCCACGAGTTTCGCGGCGGGTCCGAACCGGGCGATGGTGGCGTCGACGTCGGCCAGGTCGACCGGGACGTCCAGTGCCGCGCCGACCCGTTCGATGAACGCCCGCACGGCCGGGGTCAGCCGCACGGGGTGCTCGATCGCGCCGACGCGGGCGAGCGCGGCGAGCAGCTTGACCACGGCGTTGTCGTCGTTGCGGCGGGAGCCGTGGCCGGCCCGGCCGGTGGAGGTGAGCCGCAGGTGGGAGGTGCCGCGCTCGGCGGTGCCGACCGGGTAGACGCGGCGGCCGTCGACGGGGTAGGAGTAGCCGCCGGACTCGCCGATGGCGGTGGTGACGCCGGCGAAGAAGTCGGCGTGCCGGTCGACGAGCCAGTGCGCGCCGAGGTGGCCGCGGTCCTCCTCGTCGGCGACGAACGCGAGCACGAGGTCGCGGCGCGGTCGTCGTCCCTGGCGGGCCCAGTCGCCGAGCACGGTGAGGACCATGGCGATCATGTCCTTCATGTCGACCGCGCCGCGGCCCCACAGGTAGCCGTCGCGTTCGACGCCGGCGAAGGGCGGCACGGCCCATTCGGCGGGGTCGGCGGGCACCACGTCCAGGTGGGCGTGCACGAGCAGCGCGGGCAGGTCGGGTTCGGCGCCGGGCACGCGGGCGAGCACGTTGGCGCGGCGCGGCGCGGACTCCAGCAGGGTGGGGCGCACGCCGGCGGCGTCGAGGTGGGCGGCGACGAACTCGGCCGCCTCGCGTTCGCCTGCGGCCTCGCCGCGGCCGTGGTTGGTGGTGTCGAAGCGCAGCAGGGCCGCGCACAGGTCGACGACGTCCTCAGCCATAGATCCCCTCCACCGCTCCCGCCGCAATGGCGGTGACCACCTTGAAAGCCTGCATCGCCAGCGTCATCGACGCAGCGTCGAACCCGACGCGGCGCGCGTCGACGCGCTCGACCGTGGGCACGACCGCCGCGGCGGCGGCCAGGTGGGTGGCGTCGAACTCGACCTCGACGCGGTGCGGCGCGACCGCCGCGGGCCCGCGTCCGGCGCGGCTCACGGCGGTCCGCGCGGCGGCGGTGATCAATCCGGCAGTCACCTGAGGGGGTGAACAGACGGCGGCGTAGCGGCTGACGCACTCCTTGACGGCGACCAGTTCGGCGTCGGGGGCGTAGTCGCGGGCGTCGTCGCACGCCCGGTCGTCGCCGGTGACCAGCAGGACGGGCACGCCGTGCTCGGCGGCCAGGGCGGCGTTGAGCCTGCCCTCGCTCGCGGGCACGCCGTCGAGCCACACGCCGGTGACGGAGTTCTCCAGGTAGGTGTGGGCGAGCACGCCCTCCTGGCCGGCGCCCGCGTGGTAGCCGAGGAACACCACGCCGTCCACGCCGGAGTCGATGCCCTGCATCATCGACAGGGGCTTGTGCCGGCCGGTGAGCAGCCGGGCGCGGGGGTCGAGGTCCTCCAGCAGCAGGTTGCGCTGGGAGGAGTGCGCCTCGTTGACGAGCACGTCGGTCGCGCCGCCCTCGTGGACGCCGGCGACGCAGGCGTTGACGTCGCCGGTGAACAGGCGGCGGAACCGCTGCCACTGCTCGGTCTGGGGGACGACGTCCGCGGTCCAGGTGACGCCCGTCGCCCCTTCCATGTCCGCCGAGATCAAGATCCGCATGGGTTCACCGTACCGAGCCGTCGTCGGTTCTTGACGCACGCCTCACCGTAATGGTTACTTCTTGACTTCCACCGGTGGGAGGGAGGCGGTCACCGTGGGTGTCCGACGGTTCGGTGCGGTCACGGCGGCGTTGGCGTTGGCGGTGGTGCCCCTGCCCGTCACGGCGGCGGCGCAACAGCCCGTGACGCTGCGGGTGGCGATCGTGCAGCAGGTCGACTCGCTCAACCCGTTCCTGTCGGTCTTCCAGGCCGGCACCGAGGTGGGCCGGCTCATGTACGACTACCTGACCGCCTACGACGTCACCGACCAGCGCCCGGTCGAAGGGCTGGCCGACCGGTGGGAGTCCTCCCCCGACCGGCTCACCTGGACCTTCCACGTGCCCGAGGGCAAGAAGTGGTCCGACGGGCGGCCGATCACCGCGCGGGACGCGGCGTTCACCTACAACCTGATGATGCGCGACGAGGCCGCCGCGACGGCCAACGGCAGCTTCACCGCCGAGTTCGAGTCCGTCACCGCCACCGACGACCGCACCCTCGTGATCAGGACGAAGCAGCCCCAGGCCACCATGACCGCCCTGGACGTGCCGATCGTGCCCGAGCACGTGTGGTCGCAGGTGACCGACATCGGCTCCTACCGCAACGACCAGACCCCCGTCGTGGGCAGCGGGCCGTTCATCCTCACCGAGTACCGGGCCAACGAGTTCATCCGGTTCAAGGCGAACAAGGACTACTGGCGCGGCGCGCCGAAGTACGACGAGCTGACCTTCACCTACTACAAGTCCGTCGACGGCGCGGTGCAGGCCCTGGACAAGGGCGAGGTGCACCTGGTCAACCGGATGGGCCCGGCCCAGTTCGACTCCCTGGCCGACAAGCCCGGCATCACCCGCAACAAGGCGCAGGGCCGCCGCTTCAACGAACTGGTGATCAACTCCGGGGCCGCGACCCGCGACGGCACCCCCATCGGCGA
>NZ_JBHYXZ010000227.1:0-10657 GCF_042752395.1 Actinosynnema sp. NPDC059335
CCGGGCCGCGTGCCGCGGCTCGGGTCCCGCCGGCGCCCCGGGGGGGTAGTGCGGTGCGGGGGGCCCCGGGGGCCCAGCGCCACCGTGCCGAGCCGGGCGCGGCGACCGGCGGCGTCGGTGACGGCCACGGCGAAGCGGTTGCCGGCGGTGTTCGGCGGCACGATCAGCCGCAGCGCCAGGTGCCGTGCCCCGGTCAGGGACACCGGCGCACCCGGCCGCACGGTGGCGGCCTGCCCCTCGGCGGTCCACCGCAGCGCCACGGCGAACCGGCCGGGCTCCGGGACGATGCGGCTGAGCCGGGCGAAGTGCGGTGACGGGCGGGTGGCGGCCGGTTCGACGCACGCCGCGGCCGGGTCGGCCGACACCTGCGCGCAGACCTGTGCCGACCCGCCGGCGGAGGTCGCGCCGTCGGGCACGACGAACGGGGAACGCGCGCCGCCGACCGCGTGGGCGAGCACGCGCGCGGGGTCGGCCGAGGGCGCGCGGACGCCGGAGCCGTCCAGCAGCGGCAGCACGCGGCGGTCGCCCGCGACGAACAGCCGTGCCGCCGCGGCGATGTAGGTCGCGCCCGCGGTCTGCTGCTGCTCGGCCGTGAGCCGGGTGGCGGTGCCCGGCGAGCACACCGCGTCGACCCAGGTGTCGCGGAAGTCGTCGTTCGCCGGGGCTTCCGCCTGACCGGGCGTCCACTCGGTGTTGAAGAAGTTGTGGTTCGCGCCGACGAAGTACAGCGCGCTGTGCAACGCGGCCCCCCGGCTCACGCCGCGCGTCGCGTCCACGGTCAACTGGCCCTGGAGGTCGGAGACGTCGCCGTCGCAGCCGGGCAGGATCGCCACCGACGGCACGTCCGGGGCCGGGTTGTGGCCGAAGATGGTCGAGCCGATGAGCACGTCGCCCCTGATGGTCCAGCGCACCGGGCCGTCGTGGCCGCTGCCCGGCGGCGGGGGCGAGAGGCTGTCGATCGCGGCCCGGTTGACGCCGTCGCCGCCGCGCGAGTGCCCGACCAGGAGCACCTTGTCGAGGTCGGCGACGGGTGCGGCGCGCACCACGTCGGGCGCGGACCGCCGACCGGCCCCCGCCCAGTCCGCCCACTTCGCGAGGTGCGCGCGGACCAGCGCCGACCGCGCGCCCGCGCCGGATTCGAGGTCCAGGGTGTCGTGGGCGTTGACGGCGTTGGCCGAGACGGACACCGTGACGTAGCCCTGTGAGGCGAGCAGCCGCTGCGCCTGGAGGTAGCCGCGGTGGCTCGGCACCGGCTCGGTGTTCGCCGGGCACGGCCACTCCAGCAGGGCCTGGGGACCGTTGTAGCAGGTGATGTGCCTGCCGTGCAGGAACAGGGCCAGCGGGCGCCTGCCCGGCGCGTCGGTCGGCGCGACGACCACGCCCCGCATCTCCAGCGGCACCGGGTACCCGGGCACGGTGATCGGGTCGAGTTCGTACTCGCCGGTGCGCGTGGCGAACGGGCCGGGCGTGCCGGGGTCGGTGTCGCCGGCGGGCAGCGCCGCGGGCGGGGTCGCGGCGACCGCGGTCGACGGGGGCACGGGCTCCTCGACGTCCAACCGCCGGCCCGACGCCCGCACCTGGAGCCGTTCGGGATCGGCGGTCGCCGCCCCGTCCAGGGTGTACGTGCGCAGGTCGGCCGACGGGCGCGGCACACCGAGGAACCGGTCGCCGTCCCAGAACTCCACCTCAGCCCCGCCCGGCGGCACCGGGGCGGGCGCCGTCCACGCCAGCCGCGAGCCGGTGACCGCCCACCCCGTCGGCGGCGGCTCGGCCGCCTGTCCGGCGTGGGCCGTCGCCGCGACGGGCGTGGCGAGAGCCGCTGCCATCAAGGCGGGCAATAAGAGTTTCAGCGAGCGCATGCGCGATCCCCTCCTGAACCGAGCCGGCGGCCGACCAGTTGTAGCGGTGCCGATCACGGGGTCACAAGCGTTCGCGAAACTGTTGCGGGCCCGAGGCGGGGATACTTCCCGAAAGTCCTTGGTCTCGGCCGGAGGGTGGCCCGAGCGGCCCTGGCGCTCCCGGGCTTTTCGGTGCACCACCCGCTCCGCCCGAGATCAGGGGAGATCGACCGCCTCGGACGTCCGGCCCTGGTGGAACGAGGAGACGTCGGCGGGTACCCCGGCCTGGACCTGCCGCCCTACCGCCGCGGAGAGCCGTCGTCGGGCAGGCGCACCAGGGCGTGCACGGTGGTGCCGTCCGGTCTGGTGTGGGTGCGGACGAGGTCGGCCAGCATGTTCACCACGAGCAGGCCCCGGCCGCCCTCGCGGTCCGGACCCGCCGGGCGTCGGCCGGCGAGCGGGTCGGTCAGCCGGCCGGAGTCCTCGACGGTGCAGACGACGTGGTGGTCGTCCCGCCAGACGGTCAGCCGGCAGCCGCCGTCGGTGTGCCGGAGGCTGTTCGTCACCAGCTCGGTGGTGATGAGCGCGAAGTTGGCGACCTGCTCCGCCGGCAGGCCGTGGCGTTCCGCCTCGCGGGTGGCCAGCCGGCGGGCCTCGCGCACCCCGGTCGTGGCGGTGACGTCGAGCGCGGTCGCGTCCGGGGTCGGGGTGATGGGCCGGTTGTGGCGGTCCACGACGACGTCGGGGGCGAAGTGCTCGCTGTCGTACCGCCGGGTGGCGTCCCACACCAGCGGGTGCGTCGCCAGGGCGTCGGCCAGGACGTGGTCGGCCAGTCGGACGGTGTCGTAGGGGCAGGCGATGGTGAGGTCGCGCCCCGCGAACGCCAGGTTGATCAGCGCCTCGTGCTGGGCGCAGGCCGGGTACTCGGTGTCGCTGCGGCCGGCCCAGATCGGTTCGCCGATGATGTGCACGTGCGTGCCCGGGTGGCTGTCGGCGAAGCGGCGCAGCACCGCAGGGATGATGCGGCCGGGGTTGCGGCCCTCGACCGACATGTCCAGCAGCAGCACGTCGGCGGCGCGCTCGCCGAGGGCCTCGCGCAGCAGCGCCAGCCTCGGCCCGGGCACCGCCGCGGCCACCGGCCGGCCGTGCGCCAGCCCGTCGAGGACGAACGGGACGAGCAGGTCCAGGTACTCCTGGTCGGAGCCGTAGAACACGGCCGGGTGGACGAAGTCGCCCAGGGGCGGGACGTCGGTGATGGTCACGCGGCACTCTCCACGCGGATGTTGGACAGGCCGAGCAGGTCGACCAGGGTGGCCGCACCCGGCCACGAGGTGCGCAGCACGACGGTCGCCCCGAGGCCGTCGGCGTGCGCGGACAGTCGGGCCAGGGCGCGGTGGTCGATGAACTCCAACGTCCGGCCGTCCACCTCCAGGAGTCCGTCGCGCAGGTGCGGCTCGGACCGCGCCAGCGCGAGGGCGAACAGGTCGTTGTTGGTCGGGTCCAGCTCGCCGCCCAGGACGGCGGCGCCCCCGGCCGCCGCGTGCAGCCGGAAGCCGGGCAGCGCGTCGTTGGCGCTCGGGTGCATGCAGGCGAGCTGCCCGAACGCCGCGTCGCCCACCTCGGTGGAGTACGCGCAGAGGGCCGAGAACGGCCGGTCCGCCATGTAGTGGTCGATCGCGTTCTCGTAGCGGGCGAAGGCCGCGAGCTGCTCCGGCGTGCGCACGAGCGGCGTGCAGTCGGCGGCGACGCGCAGGCCGGCGTGCCCCTCGGCCAGCGCCGCCCCGGTGGCCTCGGCGTAGGCGCGCACCTGGGCGGCGGGGTCGAGCACCGCGCCCACCGGGTACGTGGCGTCCAGCGACACGACGCGCGCCGCGCCGGTCCGCAGGCCCGCGGCGAGTTCGGCGGTCCCGCGCAGGTCCTCGAGGAGGTCGGCCGGCGAGCCGGTGGCGACGTACCAGACCTGGAGGTTGCGGGCGAGGCCGTCGACCAGGAACTCGCGGACGCGGGCGCGGAACTCGTCGGGCGCGGGGTACCGCCAGCACACGTGGTCGTGCGGGCCGAGCCCGTCGAGCCGGTTCACCAGGCCGGACGTGCGTGCCGCGGGGCGCGGGTTCGCAGTGCGGGCACCGGTTCCGTTCGCCGGTCCGCTGGGGTGCCCCTCGGTCGCGCCGCGGGGGCCGGAGATGTGCGCCTCGGTCCTGCCCACCGTTCCGGGCGCCCCGGTCCCGCTCGCGAGTCCGGTGTGGCGGTCGCGACGGCGGCGCAACGCGACGGTCCCGGGTTCGGCGGACTCGTGCCGGTCCGCGTCGTGCCCGTCGTCGGCCCGGCCCCGCGCCTCGGCGGCGGGCCGCGCACCGCGATCGTGCGGATCGCGCGTCATCTGTGCACCCTTCACCGCGTCCGTGCCCCGGACGACCGACACGAGACCGGTGGCGGAGCTGGGATCAGGATGCTGCGCTGTTGAACACCCTCGGGCACAAAGGTAGCGCACGTGCCCGCCCGATCGGACCAGTCGTGCGTTCGCGTCGCGGCCGAACGCGCTGCCCGTGCCGCCGACCCGCCGTGGCCGATCGCGCTCGGCGGACGAGCGTCACGCGCCGGTGTCCGACCGCGCCGTTGGTGGCCGACCGCGCCGCTTGCCTGACGCGCCGCTTGGCTGATCGCGCCGTTGGTGGCGGGTCAGTGGCCGATCGCGTGGCGACGGCCGCCGCGCCGTCAGCGGCCGGACGGCGCGGCCAGGGCGAGCCGGGCGAGCAGGTCGCGGCCCAGTTCGGCGTGGCGCGGTTCGCACAGGACGTCGTAGCGGCCGGCGACGAGCTGCGTCGTGGAGGCGAAGTCGCGCCTGCCCCGCAGCGACGCGTACCCCGCCGCGGCGAAGGCCGTGCCGAAGAAGACGCCGGTGACCAGCCCGGTCAACAGCGGCACCGGGAGCGGGCCGGTGCTGAACAGGCCGAGCAGCAGGCCGACGAACAGGCCGAACCACGCCCCGGACGCCGCGCCGCCCGCCAGCACGCGCCGCCACGTCAACCGCCCGACGACCCGCTCGACGATCATCGGCCCGACGCCGACGATGGTGACCTCGTGCACCGGGAAGTCCCGGCCCGCCAGGTGGTCGACGGCGCGCTGGGCTTCGGCGTAGGTGGCGTACGAGCCGATCGGCCACCCCGTGGGCGGCGTCGGCAGGTCGGCGGGTCGGGTGTGCAGGAGCTGGGTCGCGGACGTCATGGGTGGGACACCTCCGTCGGTCGGGTCGCCACCGGCGGTGGCCGGTGGCGCGGGTGGGCCGGCGAGCCCTCCCGCGAGGGCTCGCCCGGGATCACCTGCCGGTGATGGCGATGCGTCGCGGCCTGGCCGCCTCGCCCTTGGGCACCCGCACCGTGAGCACCCCGTCGGCCAGCTCGGCCGCGACCGCGTCGGCGTCCACCTCGCGCGGCAGCGTCACCCGGTAGGCGAACCGGCCGGTGCGGCGGGTGCGGTGCCGGAACAGGCCCTGCCGCTCCTTCTCCTTGAACTCGCCGCTGATGGCCAGCTCACCGCCGGCCAGCTCGACGGCGACGTCCTCGCGCCGGACACCGGGCAGCTCGACCTCCACCAGGTAGGCGTCCTCGGTCTCGCTCACGTCGGCCGACGGCGACCACGCGCCGTCCGGACCACCGGACACGGTGTCCATCCAGCGGCCGAGCTGTCGGTAGAGGTCCTCGAACTCCCGGAACGGGTCCCACCGGTCCGGCGAACGGGACGGTCGCACGGCTGGCAGCGTCATGGCTCCTCCTCCCAACGAGTCTTCGTCCTCCGGGGGCGCGTCCGGAACGCGCCCTCACCTCTTATGACGAACTTGCGCCTTCCCGTGTTCCCGAAGTTGAGCCCACGCGGCTCAAGTGCGCGAAGGGGGGGGGGGGGGGGCCCCCCCCGGCCCCGCCGGAGGGGGGGCGGCCCCGGGGCCGGGGGGGGGCGGGGAGTGCCCCTCTCGCGCGCGCTCGGCGCGCCTGCGCGGGGCGGGGGGGGGGGCCCCCCCCCCCCCCCCCATTAGTGTGGGGGGCGCCGCCGGGCCCGGGGGCGGCGTACTGCTGCGCCACCTCCGCGTCGGTCAGGGCGCGGTTCACGGCGCGGACCTCGTCGACCTCGCCGTGCCAGAAGTCGACGTTCGCGCCCGCGTACCTGGCCCGCCCGATGGCCAGCGGCCCGGTGCTCACCTCGTCCGGCCCGATCGGGATCGCGGCGGCCCGCACGCCGTCGACGTACAGGCGGGTCTCCCCGGCCGCCTCGTCGCGCACGCCGACCAGGTGGTACCAGCGGCCGGGCTCCGGGGTGGCGGCCAGCGTGGCCCGCCTGCCGCCGGGCACGCTGAACGCCCACCTGCCCTGCCCGTACTGGAGGTAGAACGGGTTCTCCACGCGCCGCCCGTCCTGGCTGACGGCGGTGGCGTAGTTGCCGGGCAGCGAGTCCAGCGCCACCCACGCCGACACCGAGTACGAGCCGGTGGTGTCGAGCACCGGCCCCTCGGTCTGGGCGTAGTCCCCGGAGCCGTCGAACGCGAGCGCCTGCCCGCGCACGCCGGTCGTCCAGGCCGCGTCCCCGCTCAGGGCCACGGGGTTCGGCGCGCCGGCGGTGTCGTCGCCGTTGCCGTCGAGCGACCACGAGCCCTGGCCGTCGTAGGTGCGCCCGGCCGCCGCCGCGCCGGCCGCGACGACCCGCCGGTTGACCTCCCGCACGGGACCGGGGTCCACCTTGATCTCGCGCCGGTCGTAGGTCCACAGGCCGTTCAGCTCGGTTTCCACGTCGGTGATCTGCGTGTAGACCGACCCGGACAGCTCCGCGCGGGCCGCGTCGAGGTAGAACGTCTCCGTGTTCGACACGTACTTGGCGGTCAGCGCCGCCTTGTCGGCCACGCCGCTGTAGATCACGGCCGGCGCGCCGGGCCACTGGTGGCCGGGGGTGCGCAGGGTGAACCCGCCGTGCTCGCCGTCCATCGCCACGCGGGTGGCGTCCGGCCACGCCGGGTCGGTGTTGTTGTAGTCGTGGTGGTCGATCACGTCGCCCTTGCCGGAGTCGCCCTTGGAGGCGCAGCAGTTGACGCCGCTGTGCGCGTTGACGACCCGGGACGGGTCGGCGGCCTTGACCGACTCGGCGATGCGGCCGGTCTCCTCCCGGTCCCACTCGCCCCAGCCCTCGTTGAACACGATCCAGCCGATGATCGCGGGCGAGTCGTGCAACTGCTCCATGGCGCGCCTGCCCTCGGTGAGGAACGCCTGCCGCCCGCTCTCGTCCGTGACGTTGACGTTCACGAAGTCCTGCCACACCAGCAGGCCCAACCGGTCGGCGTGGTAGTACCAGCGGGCCGGCTCCACCTTGATGTGCTTGCGCAGCGCGTTGAACCCGAGGTCCTTCTGCGCCTTGATGTCCCACGCCAGCGCCTCGTCGCTGGGCGCGGTGTTCAGGCCGTCCGGCCAGAAGCCCTGGTCCAGCATGGCCAGCGAGAACACGGGCTTGCCGTTGAGGACGAGCTTCGGGAACCCGGCGACGGTCTGCACGCCGATCGAGCGCATGCCGAAGTAGCCGGCGACGCGGTCCTTGGCGCGGCCGTCGCGCAGCGACACGTCGAGGTCGTACAGGTACGGGTCGTCCGGGCTCCACAGGTGCGGGTCGGGCACCGGCAGGGTCAGGTCGGTGTTCGGCGCGCCGGTGACCGTGCCGACCTCCTTGCCGCGGTGGTCGCGCGCGGTGGCGGTGACCCGGGCGTTCGGCGACGCCGTCGAGGACGACACCCGGACGGTGAGCGTGCCCGTGGTGATGTCCGGTGTGGTCTTGACGTCGTCGATCGCCTTGTCCGGCACGGGCTCCAGCCACACGGTCTGCCAGATGCCGGACGACTGCGTGTAGACGATGCCGCCGGGGTTGCGCGACTGCTTGCCGATCGGCTGGTTGTCGCCCGTGGTGTCGGTGACGGCGACGATCAGCTCGTGCCTGCCCGTGCCGCGCAGGGCGTCGGTGATGTCGGCGGTGAACGCGGTGTAGCCGCCGGTGTGCTCGGCGACGAGCGTGCCGTCCACCCAGACCCGGGCGTGGTGGTCGACCGCGCCGAAGTTGAGCTTGAGCCGCTGGTCGCGGCCGATCCGCCAGCCGCGCGGCACCTCGAACTGCCGGCGGTAGAACATGTGGTCCTCGTGCCGCTCCAGCCCGGACAGCTGGGACTCCACCGGGAACGGCACGGTGATCCGCTCCGGCAGCGCGCGGCCGAACACCGGCTGCTGCCCGGCGGTGGCGGCGGAGAACTCCCACTGGCCGTTGAGGTTCAGCCAGTCGTCGCGCCGCTGCTGCGGGCGCGGGTACTCCGGCAGCGGGTTGTTCCTGTCGACCTTCTCGCCCCACTCGGTCTTGAGCCGCCGGGTGGAGTTGTTGGTCGCGGTGCGGATGACCTGCGGCACGGTCTCGCCGCCGACGACCAGGCCGCCGTCGCCGTCGTAGGTGACCCGGACGCGCTGCGGTTCCTGGACGGTCGCGCCGAGCTTCACCACGACCCTGGTGCGGTCACGGCGGTCGACGGCGGCGGACTCGATCGGGAACGGCACGGTGTCCACCTCGACCTTGAGGTGCGCGCGCAGGTCGCCGAGCCGGTCGACCGGCCGGTCGAACGCGGCCTCCAGCGCCCGGCCGTCCGGCGACACGGTCAGCCCGACGGGGTAGACCGGGAAGTCGGCGGGCGGGAGGAACGCGGTCTCCGGCACCACCTGCTTGGCCAGCGTCGGCGTGGACCAGCGCAGCCGCAGGTTCGCGCCGCCGACGTCCTGGAACAGCTCCATCCGGAAGTCGTGCGGCTCGCCCGCGACCAGGCGGACCGGGGCGCTGTGCTGCTCGACGTCCCAGTCGCCGACCCAGTGGTCGATGACCGGCACGCCGTCGAGGAACAGGCGGAAGCCGTTGTCGCCGATGGCGTGGAAGGTGTAGTCGCCGGTGGCCGGTGCGGTGAGGCTGCCGGTCCACCGGGCCGTCGTGTGCTCGGTGCGGCCGGTGAGCTGCTGGAACGTGCCGGTCAGGTCGGCGAAGTCGATGTTCGGGTCGAGCGTGGCGCCGCCGGGCTCGGCGAAGTCGCGGGCGCCGGGTGCGGACATCCGGAAGTACTCGCCCTTCAGGCCGTGCGCGGGCGGCGCGGCGGCGGTGGCGGGCAGGGCGAGGACGGGGGTGAGCAGGAGTGCGAGGAACAGGGCGGACAGCCGGCGGGCGGCAGGGGGCATGAACGGTCTCCTCGGGCTCGACTATGAGGCCCATCACAACGCCGCTCATCTATCCACAGACCTCAGCAAAAGACAACAACAAGCGCCAATATGGGAGCGCTCTCAGAGGCGAACCGCTCAACCGCGGACAAAGGTTCGAACCATGGCGGCGGTGACTCGAAGCCGTCGCCGCCGCCGCCCGACGACGTGCGCGGCGACGTGAGGGGAGCCGGACGGCGGCATCGTCCGGACGGCCGGTCGGGGCTTCACCGGGCCGGGACGGTTGAGGTCGCGGTGCGTGGGTAGGTCTGGCCTATGGCTGACACCCCGCTGACCGCGCTCGCGCTGACCTGTTCGCTGAAGCCGTCACCCGAGCCGTCGAGCACGGACAAGATCGCCCGTCAGGTGCTGGACGAGCTGGCCGCCCACGGGGTCCGGGGCGACCTGGTCCGGGTCGTGGACCACGACGTGCGCCCCGGCGTGCGGACCGACATGGGCGAGGGTGACGAGTGGCCCGCGATCCGGGAGCGGCTGCTGGCCGCCGACATCCTCGTGCTCGCCACGCCCACGTGGGTGGGACACCCGTCCAGCGTCGCCCAACGGGTGATGGAGCGGTTGGACGCCGAGCTGTCCGAGACCGACGACGAGGGCCGCCTGCTCACCTACGGCAAGGTGGCGGTGGTGGCGGTGGTCGGCAACGAGGACGGCGCGCACAAGATCATCGCCGACTGCTTCCAGGCGCTCGACGACGTCGGCTTCACCATCCCGGCCAGCGGCGGCACGTACTGGAACTCCGAGGCGATGAACCCCAAGGACTACATCGACCTGGAGCGGACGCCGGACCCCGTGGCCGCGACCAACAAGAAGTTGGCGAGCAACGCCGCGCACCTGGCGCGGCTGCTCAAGCAGGCCGAGTACCCGCCGGTCGGGTGAGACCGGGCCACCCCAACCGCCACGACGTGAGGAGCGATCGGCGTGACCACGACGACGATGCCGATGTTGGAGACCTACCCGGCGGAGATCAACCTGGACCGGCGGAAGCTGGCCGGGGCGATCGACGCGCTGCTCGCGTGCGCCGAGGCGTGCACGGCGTGCGCGGACGCGTGCCTGAGCGAGAGTTCGGTGGCGGAGCTGACCAAGTGCGTCCGCACGAACATGGACTGCGCCGACATCTGCGGCACGACCGCGCGGGTGCTGTCGCGGCACACCGGGTACGACGCGAACATCACCCGGTCGCTGCTGGAGGCGTGCGCCATGGCGTGCCGGGCGTGCGGTGACGAGTGCGAGGCCCACGCGACCATGCACGAGCACTGCCGGGTGTGCGCCGAGGCGTGCCGGGCGTGCGAGCGGGCGTGCCGGGACCTGCTGGCCGCCATGGGCTGAGCGGTCGCGTGCGGGGGTGGCCGTGGCGGTGGCCGTCGTGGGCTGAGCGGTCGCGTGCGGGGGTGGCCGTGGCGGTGGCCGTCGTGGGCTGAGCGGTCGCGTGCGGGGGTGGCCGTGGCGGTGGCCGTCGTGGGCTGAGCGGTCGCGTGCGGGGGTGGCCGTGGCGGTGGCCGTCGTGGGCTGAGCGGTCGCGTGCGGGGGTGGCCGTGGCGGTGGCCGTCGTGG
>NZ_JBHYXZ010000228.1:0-10540 GCF_042752395.1 Actinosynnema sp. NPDC059335
GGGGGGGGGGGCGGCGCGGGGCGGCGCGCCCCCCCCCCCCCCCCGGGGGCCCCCCCCCCCACCCCCCCCGCCCGGGGCGGGGGGGCGGGGGCCCCCCCCCCCCCCCCCCCCCGTCCTGGCGGTCAGCGCCGGTAGACGCCGAACTCGTACAGCGAGTAGCCCCAGCCGGTGCCGCGCTGCGTGGCGTGCAGCCGCACGTACCGGCCGGTGGCCGTGACGTCGATCGAGTCGACGCCGCCGTTGCCGGTCGTGGTGCCGTACACCGCGCGCCAGGTGTTGCCGTCGTCGGACACCTGGATCTCGTACGCCCGGCCGTACGCGCCCTCCCACACCAGCTGCACGTGCTGGAACGTGGTCACCGCGCCGAGGTCCACCCGCACCCACTGCGGGTCGGACCAGTCGCTCGCCCAGCGGGTGGCCGCGTTGCCGTCGGTGGCGTTGGCCGGCGGGAACGGCGCGCCGTCGCCCACCTGCTGGTGGGACGACGCCGTGGTCGGCTTGCCCCGCGCCACGTCCACGCCCGCCGGCTGCGGCGCGACGACCCGCACCGACCTCGTCTCGATGCCGATGTTGCCGCGGCCGTCCTCGGCCATCACGTACACCTTCCACACCCCGAGCCGGTCGGGCGCGGTGAGCGTGAGCCGGTTGCCGTTGACCTGCACGGGCGTGCCGGCCAGGGCCCCGCTGTTGTCGATGTACTTGCTGTTGAACGCGGCCGACCAGGTGATCGGGTCGCCGTTCGGGTCGCTCGCGGCCACGTCGACGTCCAGCCGCGCGCCCGCCGGGACGCTGGTGGGCAGGTTCATCGCGGTGATCACGGGCGGGGTGTTGGCGGGCGTCGCGCCGCCGAACGCCCGCTGCACCGCGTAGAACGACAGCCGCTTCTTGCCCGCCGGGGTCAGGTTGAACCACACCGCGCCGAAGTCGTACTCCGTGCCGTAGTGGAACAGCGTGCCGCCGAACGACACCCCGGGGTGCCCGGTGATGCAGTTCCACGCCCGCGTGTAGCCGTCCCGCTTCTGCACGTCCGTGGGCTCGCTCGGCACGCCGTTGACGTCGTTGGGCACCTCCCACTCACCCGCGGGCCCGGCCTCGGTGAGCAGGTACGGCTTGGTGTGGCCGCCGTTGATCCAGTCCTGCCGGACCTGGCACACGTTGCCGTAGGAGTTCACCGAGTACAGGTCGAGGTCGGGCGCGTGCGCCTTGAGGTAGACCCACGCCCCGGTCCACGCGTCGGTGTTGGTGACCGGGTGGTTGGCGTCGATGGCGTGGATGGCGCGGGCCGCCTCGTTGACGTACTTCGCGTACGCGACGCGCTGGTTCTCCAGCTCCGCGCCGGAGTAGCAGTTCTGCAGGCCCAGGATGGACTCGTTGCCCACGTTCCACATCAGCACGCCGGGGTGGTCCTTGTAGGCGGTCACCCACTGCCGGATCGTGTTCAGCATGTCGTTCTTGTAGGTGGTGTCGGTGACGTAGTTGACGCAGCCGCCGGAGCCGGGGCCGCCGCCGGGCTGCAACCAAAAGCCGTTCATCACCCTGATGCCGTTGGCCGCGGCGGCGTCGAGCAGGGGCCGCGTCGAGGCGTCCGTGCCCCACGTGCGCAACGTGTTGACGCCCATGGACTTCAGCTCCGGCATGTACCGGGCGGCGTCGGCCGCGGGCGGACCCCAGGTCAGGCCCTTCACCGTCCACGGCTGACCGTCCACGGTGAGCTGCCAGTTGCCCTGCGAGCCGGTGACGCGCACGCCCGTGCCGGGCTGGGGGTTCGTGCCCTGGGCGCCGTAGACGCGGAACTCCCACAGCGAGTAGCCGTAGCCGTTGGCGCGCTGGGTGCCGTACACGCGCACGTAGCGGCCGGAGCCGGTGACGTCGAAGCCCTGCCTCCCGCCCGTGCCGGAGGTGGTGGTGTGGACGGTGGTCCAGGCGTTGCCGTCGGCGGAGAC
The DNA here is from genome assembly GCF_042752395.1 of Actinosynnema sp. NPDC059335. Lineage (NCBI taxonomy): Bacteria > Bacillati > Actinomycetota > Actinomycetes > Pseudonocardiales > Pseudonocardiaceae > Actinosynnema > Actinosynnema sp. NPDC059335. Next base: position 1,944 of record NZ_JBHYXZ010000228.1, read on the forward strand.
CTGGAGCTGGAACGAGGTGGCGTAGGCGGCTTCCCAGTCCAGCTCGACGCGGCTGAGCGCCGAGGTGGCGCCGAGGTCCACCCGCAGCCACTGCGGGTCGCTCCATGCGCTGGCCCACCGGGTGCCGGCGTCGCCGTCCACGGCCGCCGACGCGGGGGTGCCCGCGCCCTCGGTCGAGGACGCCGTGGCCGGCTTGCCCTGGGAGAGCAGCACGGGTGCGGCGCTCGCCGTGCCGGGGACCACTGCGAGTCCCACGAGCAGCGCGAACCCCACGAGCGCCGTGCTGGCGGATCGGAGGCGGTACATGGCGTCTCCTGCCGGATTGTCGGGTCGAGGTGCGGGAGAGCGCTCTCTCAACCCGGCTCGCAGTGTTGCGAACGGACGGCGCGACTGTCAATGAGCATGCCTCTTGACACCTCGACGGCCGACCGGCAACCTCAACTGGGAGAGCGCTCTCCCAGCCGCCACGTCCCGCACGTCGGCAGGAGGACAACGATGTCCCGAACACTCCGCTCGCTGGTCGCGACCACCGCGGCCGGCCTCCTCGCGGCCGTCCTGGCCGCCGCCCCACCGGCCCGGGCCGACGACCTGGTCACGCACCACGAGTTCCAGGCCAACTGCTCGCCCACCGTCCACCGCCCCGACGACCCGATCGTCTTCCCCGGGCTGCCCGGCGCGTCCCACATGCACACGTTCCTGGGCAACAGCTCCACCAACGCGGGCAGCACCACCGACTCGCTGAAGGCGGGGCAGACGAACTGCCGGACGCCCGACGACAAGTCGGCGTACTGGTTCCCGTCGCTCTACAACGGCGACCAGCTCGTCGTGCCCAACTTCCCGCAGGTGATCTACTACAAGTCGGGCATCCTGCGGTACCAGGAGGTCCGGTCGTTCCCGGCCGGGATCCGGTTCGTGGTGGGCAGCCCCACGGCGACGCAGGAGCAGTTCCGCACCGCGCCCGGCGCGGTCGAGGGCTGGGAGTGCGGCGACAGCGCCCACAACTGGGACTTCCCGGCGTGGTGCCCGCCCGGCAGCCAGCTCAACGTCCGCTACCAGGCCCCGAGCTGCTGGAACGGCCGCGACCTCGACTCGCCGGACCACAAGTCCCACATGGCCTACCCGGACCGGGCCACGCTGGTCTGCCCGGCCACGCACCCGGTGCCCGTGCCGATGCTGGAGTTCAAGATGGCGTTCCCGGTCTCGGGCGACATGTCCCGCGTGCGGCTGTCCAGCGGGCGCGGGTACACCTGGCACTACGACTTCATGAACGCGTGGGACGGGCCGACGTTGCAGGCGTTGGTCAGCCACTGCGTCAACGGCGGTCTCCAGTGCGACCCGCGCGGGTACGACCAGTACAAGCCGCACCGGGGCGCCGCCCTCGGGCCGGACTACCGGCTGCCGCGGTGACCAGGGTCCGAACCACCCCGGGGCGCCTGCGGGCGCTCTGGGGCGCGGCCCTGCTCGCGCTCCTGGCCGCGTGCGCCACCGTGCCGCCGCCGGCCGCGCCGCCGTCCTCGGCGTCGGCCTCGCCGTTCAACGCCACCGACTCCGCGTGGATCCAGCTCATGATCCCGATGAACGAGCAGCTCCTGCCCGCGCTCGCCCTCGCGCCGCCCCCGCTGGCCGCGTTCGCGGCGGAGCTGGACGCGTCGCACCGGGCGGAGTTGGGGCGGCTCAAGCGGTTGCGGGAACGGGCGGGGCTGCCGGAGGACAACGTGCACGCCGGCCACCAGATGCCCGGCCTGGTGTCCGAGGCCGACCTGGCGGGGCTGCGGATGGACCCGTCCGGGCTGCCCGCGAAGCTGCGCGAGCACCTGGACCAGTCGGCGTCGCTGGCGAGGGGCGAGCAGGAGAGCGGGGCCGACCCGGAGACGCGGGAGCTGGCCGCGTCGATCGCGGCGGCGCGGGCCGGGCAGCTCGCGCGTCTGGAGGAGGTGTCGCCCTGACCGGGTCGGCGTGGGCGGCCGGGAAATCGCGCGTGCGGGGAAGCGGTGCCCGACCGGTTGGCGCGATCGGTGGCCGGGTGGCACAGGGGCGCGGCCTGACCCCACCGGCGTCGATCCGTCGTGCCGGTCGGGCCGTGCTCCCGGTGTTGGGCAACATCCGAGAAGTGCGGTGTCGTCGCGGCCGGTCGGCTCCGGCGTAGCGTCGGAACCATGAGTGCTGCGGAGCGCGGACGGGTGCGGGTGGAGACCGGGACCAAGCGGGTCCGGGCCTACCTGGCGGGCGAGCTGGTCGTGGACACCACGCGGCCGGCGCTGGTGTGGGAGAAGCCGTACTACCCCACGTACTACTTCCCGGCGGAGGACGTCCGGGCGACCCTGGTGCCCACCGGCGAGGTGAGGCGCTCGCCGAGCCGGGGCGACGGCGAGCTGTTCGACGTGAAGACGTCCGCCGCCACCGCGGCGGGCGCGGGGCTGCGCTACCCGGACTCGCCGCTGGAGCCGCTGCGCGACCTGGTCCGGCTGGACTGGGACGCGATGGACGAGTGGTTCGAGGAGGACGAGCCGGTCTACGTCCACCCGCGCGACCCGTACACCCGCGTCGACGCGTTGCCGAGCAGCCGGCACATCCGGGTCGAGGTGGACGGCGTCGAGGTGGCGAACTCGCACCGCCCGGTGATCCTCTTCGAGACCGGCCTCCCGGCCCGCTACTACCTGCCGATGACCGACGTCCGGCTGGACCTGCTGCGGCCCACCGACCTGCGCACGAGCTGCCCGTACAAGGGCACCGCCGAGTACTGGTCGGTGGTGGTCGGCGACCGGACGCACGAGAACGTGGTCTGGGGCTACCGCACCCCGCTGCCCGAGAGCGGGCGGATCGCCGGCCTGGTCGCGTTCTACAACGAGAAGGTCGACACCTACGTCGACGGCGTGCTGGAGGAGCAGCCCCGCCGGCACGTCCGCTAGCCGGGGCGCACGCGGTGCGACGGCCCGGCCGCACGCGCCGCCCGTACGGCGGATGGTCGGGCCTGATCACTCCGGGGACGCTTGCCAACCATGAACGTCTTCCCCTCCACCCCGAGGGCCCACCGCAACCCCGTGGTCGTCGCTCGGAAGATGGCTCTGCTCAAAGCGCCCCACCTGGCGAAGTTGACGGAGTTCGCCCAGCGCATCGCCACCGAGCGCAAGGTCGACGTGCCGCTGTTCGACCCGGCGAGCGGCGGCGTGGACTCGAAGGTGCTCCTGCTGCTGGAGTCGCCGGGGCCCGCGTCGGCGGGCTCGGGGCTCAACTCGCTGGACAACGACGACCCCACGGCGGCGAACCTGTTCACCGCGATGGCGGAGGCCGGCCTGTCGCGGAAGGTGTGCCTGAACTGGAACGTGGTGCCGTGGCACCTGGCCAACCGCGAGCCGAGCCCGGCGGAGCTGCGGGCGGCGGTGCCGTACCTGGTGGAGCTGCTGCGGATGCTGACCGCGCTGAAGGTGGTCGTGGTGCTCGGCAGGCCCGCGGGCACGGGGTGGAACCTGTCGGGCCGCGGCCACAAGCTGAAGGTGATCAACGCCCCCCACCCGTCGCCGCTGTCGATCAACCGCGACCGCGCCTCCCGCTGGCCCCAACTGGTGACCGCCTTCCGCCAGGCCGCCGAAGCCGCCGACTGACCTCGACCGGGAGGGGCGCGGCCGGATCCGCCGCGGCCGGCCCGCGCCTGTGATGACGCGGGGCTCGCTTCGGCAGTGCTGGGCGCGCTCGCGTCGGTGCCGGGCGGCGCGGCGTTGCGTGGCGTGGGGCGGGGCTGTGTGGCGTGGGGCGGGGCTGTGTGGTGTTGCGCGGGGCGGGGCGGCGTGGCTTGGGCTGGGCGGAGCGGCTGGGTGCGGGCTCGCATCCTGAACTGAGCCGTCCCCGAGCCGCGCACCGACCAGCACGGCCGAGGGCACGGCCTACCCGCCGAACAGCTCCAGCAGCTCCGCCGGCGGGACCTCTTCGAGCTGCGCGTACGTGCACGACTCGGGCGTGCGGTCCGGGCGGAAGCGGACCAGCCTGCTCGTGTGCCGGAACCGCCGGGCCTGCAGGTGCTCGTACCGCACCTCCGCCACCAGCTCCGGCCGCAGGGGCTCCCACGACAGGGTCTTCGCCGGGTTCCACCGGCTCTGCGCGCCCGGCGTGGTCGCGTCCAGCCCGGCCCACTCCGCCCACGGGTGGTCCGCCCGCGCGCCCTCGCGGTACGGGGCCAGCTCGTCCAACAGCTCCCGGCGGCGCGCGGCGGTGAAGCTGCTGGCCACGCCGACGTGGTGCAGCACGCCCGCGTCGTCGAACAGCCCGAGCAGCAGCGAGCCGACGCCCTCGCCGTCCTTGTGCGGCCGGAACCCGGCCACCACGCAGTCGGCCGTGCGCTCGTGCTTGACCTTCCACATCACCCGCTTGTCCTGCTCGTACGGCAGGTCCGTGCGCTTGGCCACGACCCCGTCGAACCCCGCGCCCTCGAACCGGGTGAACCAGTCCTGGGCCTGGTTCGGGTCGTCCGTCGCGGGTGTCAGGTACAGGCCGGGCACGTCCCGCAGCACACCTTCCAGCAGCCGCCGCCGCTCGCCGAACGGCGTGGCCGTCAGGTCGCGGTCCGCCAGCGCGAGCAGGTCGAACGCGACGAACGCGGCGGGCGTGTCCGCGGCCAGCCTGCGGACCCGGGACGCGGCCGGGTGCAGCCGGAGCTGGAGCAGGTCGAAGCTCAGCCCGTCCGGGGTGACGATGACGATCTCGCCGTCGACCACGCACCGCGGCGGCAGCCCGGACCGCAGCAGCTCGACCACCTCGGGGAAGTACCTGGTCAGCGGCCGGTCGTTGCGCGAGCCCAGCTCCAGCTCGTCGCCGTCGCGGAACACCAGGCACCGGAACCCGTCCCACTTCGGCTCGTAGACGAGCCCCGGCTCGCGCGGCACCGAGCGCACGGCCTTGGCGAGCATCGGCCGCACGGGCGGCATCACCGGGAGGTCCACGCCGCCGAGCGTAGGTCGCGGCGGCGGATTTCACCGTGGAAGCGAATTGAGGACAGTAGTTGACCGCATGGGGGCCTAGCGTGAGGTCATCGCCGAAACGGGAGGCAGGACCACCATGAACGCCACGACCACCGCCACGACCGAGCTGACCGACCTGCTGTCGACCCTGGACAGGCACCGCGGGTTCCTCCGCTTCACCGTGCGCGGGCTCGACGACGAGCAGGCGCGGCTCACCCCGACCGCGAGCCGGCTGTCCCTCGGCGGGCTGATCAAGCACGTCCGGGCCGTGGAGGAGGGCTGGATGCGGTTCGCCGTCGGCGGCGCGGAGCTGATGGAGAGCGAGCCCCAGGACTGGGAGAACGGCTTCCGCATGCTCCCCGACGAGACCCTGGACGGCCTGCTGGCCGACTACGAGGAGACCGCGGCGAAGACCGAGCGGCTGCTGCGCGGGCTCGACCTGGACACCGCCCACCCGCTGCCGGTCGCGCCGTGGTTCGAGCCGGGCGTCTCCTGGACCGTCCGCCGCGTGGTGCTGCACCTGATCGCCGAGACCTCGCAGCACGCGGGGCACGCCGACATCATCCGCGAGACGATCGACGGCCAGAAGACGATGGGCTGACGGCCGGCGCACCACGTCGGCGGGTGGGAAGACGACGGGCTGACGGCCGGTGCCGGAGCCGGCGCGCCACGTCGGCGGGCGGGGAGACGACGGGCTGACGGTCGCGCGCTAACGCCGGCAGAGCCGGCGCACGGCATCGGCGTGCGAGGGGTAGCGGGGGACCAGGGTGTCCGCCTCGCCGAAGGCGACCACGTCGTCGGTGTAGGGCGGCACCACCACCGTGCCGACCAGCGACCACCCGCCGTCCGGCTCGCTGCCCTGCCACACCCCGGCGGGCACGACGACCTGCGGCCGCTGCCCGGCGGCCAGGTCCGGGCCGAGCACGGGCGTGGTCACCGCGCCGTCCGGGTGCAGCAGGAGCATCCGCAGCGGCGCGCCGCGGTGGTGGGCGTAGATCTCCACGTGGTCCAGCCGGTGCAGCGCGGAGAACTCGCCCTCCCGCAGCAGGTAGTAGATCGCGGACACCTCGGGGGAGCGCCACGACTGCCCGAACCAGCCGCCCTCCACCGGCAGCTCGGCCAGGCCCAGCGCCGCGATGACGTCGTCCGCGCCCACTGTCACGGCAGCTCCGCCTCCACCGGCTCGTGCACCACGACCATGCCCTTGCCCAGCCGCTTCGCCGTGTACATCGCGGCGTCCGCCGTGCCGAGCAGGTCGTCGGCGGTCAGCGACGGGTCGAACCCCGGGCGGTGCGAGATCCCGATCGACGCGCGGATCAGGTGGGATCCGTTCGCGGTCCGGTGGGGCCCGTCCAGCGCGGCCAGCACCCGCCGCCCGATCTCCTCCGGCGGGTGCGGGTAGCCGTCGACCAGCACCCCGAACTCGTCGCCGCCCAGCCGGGCAACCACGTCCTGCGGCCGCACGCACGACTGGAGCCGCGACGCCACGACCCGCAGCACCGCGTCGCCCTCGGCGTGGCCGTAGTTGTCGTTGACGTCCTTGAAGCCGTCCACGTCGATGAACAGCAGCACCAGCGGCGACGGCCCGGCCAGCGCCGCCTCCAGCCGCTCCCGGAACAGCACCCGGTTCGCCACCCCGGTCAGCGGGTCGTGGTACGCCTGGTGCCGCAGCCGCTCGCGGCTCTCCCGCAACTGCTCCAGCAGCTTGACGTTGTCGATCAGCGTGATGAGCTGCCGCGCGATCACCAGCAGCACCACGCCGAGCCCGACGTAGATCTCCACCGGGTTCAGCCGCACGCCGGTCGCCGTGCCGACCACGATGAACAGACCCGTGACCAGCATCGGCAGGTACGGCACCAGCAGGTGCAGCAGCTCGCCCGCGCGCAGCCGGGTGGAGCCGACCCGTTCCGGGGCGGTGTCGGCCGGCGCGATCGCGCCGAGGAGGAACAGCGCCGGGCACACCATGAACCCGATGTCGGCGGCCGTCGGGATCGCGGTCGCGCCCTGGCTCACCAGGTACGCGAAGATCCAGCCCGACGCCGACTGGGCCAGCGCCGCCAGCGCGATGAACAGCACCGGGAGCTGCCGCACCGACCGGTGCGTCCACGACGACACCAGCAGCACGACCACCAGCACCAGGTAGGCCGCCGGGTGCGCCACCACGGACGCGAACCCGGGCCCGGACGTGGCCCACGCGCGGACCATCGACTCCAGCGCCGAGACCCACGTCAGCACGAACAGCGAGCCGACCACGATCAGGCAGTCGAGCACCACCACGAGCCTGTTGCGGTGGCCGGGCAGCGTGCCCGGTCCGCCGTGCGCGAGAACCAGGATCGCGCACAGCCCCAGCGCCGGCACCAGCATGAACGCGAGCTGCGCCAGCGTGGACGAGGGCAGCGACACCCCGAGGAACACCTGGCCCCAGATCCACGCGGCCAGGCCGACGACCAGGCTCGCCATCGACGCGGCCATCCACAGCCGCCACCGTCGCGCCGTCCCCTGCCGCCGCTGCGCCGCCCGCCAGTAGGACACCATCGCGGCGGACGAGGCGAGCAACTGGGTGAACTTGTCCACGGCCACCGACGCGGGCCGGTCGAGCACACCGGAGACGACGAGCCAGACGAGGCCCACGACCAGGGCGCAGACGGCACCGGAGACGACGCCGAACCGCCTCAGGGACATGGCACCCCGCTCACGCCACTGGAGCCGATCAGTTGACCGAGTCACTGTAGTGACCTCGTGACACTGTGTCGATCGGGGGTGTCGGCGCGCCCCGCGCGTGTCACGACGGCCCGCGGCGGAGGTGACCACTAAGGTTTCGAACTGGTGTTCGTCGGCGGGTGAAGGGGCCAGTGTGCGCGTGTTCGGGGTCGACCCTGGGTTGACCCGGTGCGGGTTCGGCGTGGTCGACGGCGGCGCGGGCCGCACCGTGCGGCCGGTGGCCGTGGACGTGGTGCGCACGCCGGCCGACGCGGACCTGGCCGTGCGGCTGCTCCAGCTGTCCGACGAGGTGGAGCGCTGGCTGGACCGCTACGAGCCGCAGGTGGTGGCGATCGAACGGGTGTTCAGCCAGCACAACGTCCGGACCGCGATGGGCACCGCGCAGGCGGGCGGCGTGGTCGCGCTGTCGGCCGCGCGCCGGGGCCTGCCGGTGGTGTTCCACACGCCGAGCGAGGTGAAGGCCGCCGTCACCGGCTCGGGGCGTGCGGACAAGGCCCAGGTCACCGCCATGGTGACCAAGTTGCTCGGCCTGAAGACCGCGCCGAAGCCCGCCGACGCGGCGGACGCCCTGGCCCTGGCCATCTGCCACCTGTGGCGCGCGCCGATGCGCTCGCGCCTGGAGGAGGCCCAGGCCCGAGCCGTCGAACTGGCCCGCACCCACCGCGCCCGCCTCGCCCAGGCCGGCGCACGGGCATCGGCCACCCGCACCCCACGCCCCACCACGACCACCCCCACCCCCACCCCCACCCCCACCCCCACCCCCACCCCCACCCCCACCCCCACCCGCACCGCCACGCCGGCCTCCGCCGCAGCGACCCGCGCCGCCGCGACCCCCCCCACCCCCCCCCCCCGGGGCCCCCCCGCGCGCGCGGACGCCGCGCGCCCCCGGGGCGGCTTAAAAGAAAAACTGGGGGGGCGAGGTGT
>NZ_JBHYXZ010000229.1:0-1843 GCF_042752395.1 Actinosynnema sp. NPDC059335
GCCGCGTCCGACCCCCTCAACCGCCCGCCCCCCCCCCGCGCGCCCCGCGCCCCCGGGGCGGCGTGCCCCCGGCCGGGGGGGGGGGGGGCGCCCGCGGCGCGGACGCGGCGACCACGGACAGCGTCGGGGCCGGGTGCTCCGGCCTGGCCTCGCCGTCCCGTTCGACGTCGATCCACCGGACCACCTCGCCGCTGGAGTAGGTCTGCAACGCCTTGAACACCAGCTCGGTGCCCGCGGCGGGCAGCGGGCCCAGCGAGACGGGGAACTCCTGGAACTGGCCGGGCGGCACCGTCCCGCCCTCCCAGGCGATGGTCGTCACGGCCTCGGACACCGTGCGCTCGCCCACCCGGACGGGCGGGTCCACCGGCTCCGTCCGGGTGGTCGCGGTCCACCCGGGAACGGGTTGCACGGACGCGGAGGCGAACCGGTGGTCGGTCGGGAAGGACACCTCCACCCGGGTCGTCGAGGCGTCGTCGCGCTCGTTCGGCACGCGGAACACCACGCGGGCGTAGCCGCCCGGTTCGACGGTGCCCGGTGAGACGGTGACGTGGGCCGACGCGGTGGGCGTCACGAGGATCGTCGCGACGGCGGAGGCGAGCGCCGCCAGGACGAGGGTGAGCGCGGCGCGCCGCTGGGGGCTGGACATGGTTTTCCCTTCACCGGTCGGGGTTGCGTCGGGCTGGTGGGCGGTCACGCGTCAGCCGCCCAGGGGCAGGGGCAGCGGGAGGCCGACGGCGGGCGGGTCGACGTTGACGATGGACACCAGCCCGGCCATCCCGTGATGGGTCTCCGAGTGGGAGAAGATGTGGCAGTGGATCATCCACTTGCCGACCCTCGTCGGTGTCCAGATGAGGTCGTAGGTCTGCCCGACCCCGACCAGCACCGTGTCCATCTGCTGCGGTGACGGCAGCCGTCTGCCGTCCTGCGCCACCAGGTCGAAGTGCCCGAGGTGCAGGTGGATCGGGTGGATCATCTCGGGGCCGGCGCCGATCAGCCGGATGCGCACCCGCTCGCCGACCCGCGCCCGCAGCGGCGCGGTGGCCGGGAAACCCTTGCCGTTGAAGACGAAGCCCAGCGGGCCGTCGCCGATGATCAACCGGTAGTCGCGGTCCGAGGCGATGTCGCCGAACCTCGGCACGACCTCCAGCGAGCCGTAGAGGCCCTTGCCCTCCTGGTCGCCGTGCATGTGCGAGTGGTACCAGTGGGTGCCGGTGCTGATGGCCTTCCACTGGTAGGTGAAGCTCTGGCCCGGCTCGACCTCCGGCTGCGTCAGGCCGGGCACGCCGTCCTGGTCGTTGGGCAGGTCCATGCCGTGCCAGTGCAGCGAGGTGGGCTCCGGCAGGTCGTTCTGCAGCACGAAGCGCACGGTGTCGCCCTCGTTGATCCGGATCACGGGTCCGGGCACGATCCCGTTGTAGGCGAACGCCTCGCGGACGTTGCCGGGCGAGACCTCCCAGGAGATCGGCGCCGCCCGCAGCTGGAACACCTTGACCCCGTTGACGACCTCGTACGGCGCGAGCCGCGTGCCGTCGCCGAGGTCCTCCCCCGCCGCGGCCGGCGGCACGGGGTCCGCGACCGGCGTCCGCGTCGTCGTGCCGGACGCCGTCACGCCCACCACAACGGCGGACAGGGAGAGCAGGAAGACCATCAGGACCGGCAGGGCCGTGCGCCGTCGGCGCTTGCGGGGCGCGTCGGTCGGGAACATCTCTTCGCTTGCCAACTCGGTGGACATGGGCCGCCTTCCGCAGGGCAGCGCGGGGCCGGGTAGCCCGCCGGGTGACGGCTTCCCGCCCCCGCGGGGGGGGTTGTCAGCAAACCGTGGGGGAGCTGATCGGGTGCCCCG
>NZ_JBHYXZ010000229.1:1853-10451 GCF_042752395.1 Actinosynnema sp. NPDC059335
GTCTTTTTATATAATTCGTTGTCTATGGGTCCCCACTGTCTGGGGGCGGGGGGGGGGGGCTCGGCTGTGGGGATCGGGTCTACACGACCACGCGGTGGGGGTTGTCAGCAATCGGTGGCGAAGGTGATCGGGTGCCGCTGACGACAGGTCAGCAGGTCGTTCACCGGGTTGGAGGGCACGTTCTGCACCCAGCCCTCGTAGACCAGCGGCACGGCGAGCACGCCCATGCCGCCCATGCCCACGTGGTCCACGACCCGGTCGTCGGTCGCGGTCGTGGGGCTCGGGTCGAGCACCATCTTGCCGACCACGGCGGCGTCGGCCGGGTTGCCGTCGCCGTTCGGGTCGATGTCCACGACGGCCATCGTGTTGGCGAACTTGCTGGAGACGTAGGCGTAGTAGCCGCCGCCCCGCTTCGCGCCGTAGTTGATGCCGTGGCAACCGGAGTCGCACGGCAACCACTTGACGATCTCGTCGGTCTTCGGGTCGATGACCGTGATGTTGGACGACATCGTGTTCGCCACGAGCAGCGCGTTGCCGTCCGGGCTCACGGGGAGCTGGATCGGCAGACCGCCGTGGGGGCCGCGCTCGCCCGCCACCGGGTCGTAGTTGCGCCACAGGTCGATCTGCTTGCTGTGCAGCGTGGCGCCGCCGTCCTTGCAGGCGTTCTCCTTGAGCGAGATGCAGGAGACCGTGCCGCCCATGAAGTTCGCCTCGTACGCCTTCGCGCCGTCGGGTGTGATGCCGGTGGCGATGGGCAGTTCGCCGGTGGCCTCCTTCCGGATCGCGCCCGACGCGATGTCCACGATGGTGGAGTCGTAGCTGTTGACGTTCGGCGTGACCATGGTCTTGCCGTCACCGGTCATCCAGTGGGCGTGCGGGTTCGCGACCTTCTCGCCCGGACCCTGCACCGGGATGCGGCGGTCGATCTTCGTCGCGCCCGGCGACAGCTCGACCACCGACGCGCCGCCGTTGAGCGCGACGTGGAGCTGGTCGGTGTCGGTCCTCGTCATCACGTGCGAGGGGTCCGGCCCGACCTCGATCTGCCGCACGAACCGGCCCGTCGCCCGCTCGAAGACGTCGAGCTTGTTGCCGAACCACTCGGTTTGGTAGATGTACTTCTCCTCCTTGTCGGTCCACATGTTGTGCGGGTTGTTCATGTTGATCTCGGGCAGCGCGACCTTGCGGTCCACCGTCCACGAGGAGACGTCGACCTTGGTCGCGGTGCCGGACTTGGTCTTGTTCGCCGTCTTCTCCATCTGGGTGTCGATCCAGACCTCGCCGACGCCGGGCGTGCCGGGGCGCTGGTTCAACGCGGGCAGGGTCTTCGGCGTGTTGAACTTGCTCTTGAAGTAGGCGTCGAGGATCGGCACGAGTTGCGGGTTGCCGTTGGAGTCGTGCATCAGGATGGGCGCGGGCGGGAACGTCGGGTTCCAGGTCCGCGCCTCGGTGTTGCTGAACTTCTGCCAGTTGTTCGGCGAGGTGATGTTGAAGAACTTCTGCACCAGCTGCGCGATGATGTCGGCGTCGGACGGGACGTTCAACGCCCGGCTGTTGACCTTCAGCTTCTTGCCGAAGTCCAGGCCGGGGGTCAGCGGGTCGTCCACGACCACCGCGCCGAGCATGTACGGGTGGATCTTGCAGACGAACGCGTAGAGGCCCGGTTCGGTGAGCTGCGCGGTCGTGCTGCCCACGAACGCGCCGGGCTGGTCGAACGGGAAGCCCGCCGCGTTCTCCGGCCAGATCAGGTTGGTGATGGTGTGCGCCGACTCCGCGGCCGGGGCCGAGATGTCGAAGTTCACCGTCACCGGCAGGCTGATCGTGGTCGTCTGCACGTACTTCTGGATGTCGGCGAGCACCTTCATCAGCTCCACGCCGACCGGCAGGTCCAGCAGCGCGGTCTTGGCGTTGGCCGGGCGGGCGGCCATCTGCTGGGACAGCTGGCTGATCAGCGCGTTCGCCCTGATCAGCCGCAGGTCGAGCGGTGGCAGCACCTTGCCGATCGCGGTGCGCAGGTTGTCGAGCCCGAGCAGTTGCGCCGGGTCGACGCCCAGGCTGGAGATCAGCGGCGAGCCGGTGTTGAACGCCAGCTGCGTCAGCCGCGCCAGGTCGCCGTTGAGCAGGTCGCTCGCGGCCGAGCCGAGCAGCGCCCCGTTGCCGAGCAGGGGCAGGCCGTCCAGCGGCAGGCCCGGGAGCAGCCCGCCGGTCTTGATCCTGGGCAGCTCGGCCACGGCCAGGGACCGGGTGCCGAACAGGTTGAGGTTCGTGTCGTACCAGGAACCCTGGGCGTCGGTGAGGTGGAACGACACGGGGATCGGCCCGACGCCGATCGGCAGCCCGCCCGAGCCGGTGGTCGTCGTCGGCGCGGGCGCCTGCGTGGTGGTGGTCGTCGTGGGCGCGGTCGTGGTGGTCGTGGTGGTGGTGGTCGTGGTCGGGCCCGTGGTGGTCGTGGGTGTCGTGCCGCCGACCACCACCGTGCCGAGCATGTCCGGGTGGAAGCGGCAGCGGTAGTTGACGGTGCCCGGGCTGGTGAAGGTGAACGAGTAGGACTCCCCGGCGTTCACGTCCGCGGACAGCGGACCGCCGGTGACGCTGTGCACGACGCCGTTGGTCTCGTCGTTGGACCACCGGACCGTGTCACCGACGCTCACGTTCAGCGTCGGCGGGTTGTACTGGAGGTTCCGCATCGACACCGTGAACGTGGCCGCGGTGGCCGCCGGGGCGTTCAGCAGGACCCCGACCACGGTGAGCAGCAGCGCGGATCCGAGCGCGATCGCCCGTGTCCCGCGACGGCGTCTCCTTCCGGGGGAGAACAAGCGTGGTACGTGTGGAGAGCGCATCGATTTCCCTTCTGGCACCTGTTACGGCACATCGGAAAACCTCCACGCACGACCGCCTGCACACCGTCGGCAGTAGCTGAAGTCGTCACCGTGAAGGCACCTCAATACATCCACGGGCAATGTCAGCGGGATTGCGCAAACGTTAACGGTCCGTCAACTGGCTCGCACCAAACGGCGTTCGGCGATGTGACCAACACCTAACTAAACACCGTGACCGAAGCGATTCACGACACCGGACCACCTCCGCTCGAATCAGCAAAACCCCAGGTCAAGGCACCTGAAGAAGCGGAGTCGAGGCCCGACGGGTGACAACTATTTACTGTGCCAAGTTAATACCCGACAGTCCGACCACCCGAGCGTAGGCGACGATTCGTCACGTCTGTGCGGAGGGGTGTTGTAAAAACACATATCCCTCTGCCAGCATGGCTTCGCGCACCCATACCGGGACGGTCGCCGCGACAATGCGCGGGCCGACCGAACGAGAACAGCGAGGGGATATGACTTCCTCCACGAGCACGCGCGAACGCGGTCGACCGATTTCCCCGGGCAACGGGCCGCGCCGCCGGAAGGGCCCGCTCGTCGCGCTGGCCGCGGTGGTGGTCACCGGGGGCATGGTCGTCCGCGTCGTCACCGACGAGGAGGCCCCGCCCTCCGCACCGCTCACCCACGTGGTCGTCTACGAGGTCACCGGGCCGGGCGGCAAGTCGCCGGAGATCAGGTTCACCGCGGAGGGGGTGAACAGCAGCGAGAAGGTCGAGGCCGTCGACCTGCCATGGCGGCGGGAGCTGACCATCCCGGCCGGCCCGGGCCTGGGCGTGGCGCAGGTCATGGCGGCCAACGGCCAGGGCGAGTCGATCTCGTGCACCATCACCGTGGACGGCCACGTCGTCGCGAACAACACGGCCAAGGGCGAGTTCGCCACCGTGTCGTGCTCGAACATGATCACCCCGGCGACGGTCGCCGGCGGGTGACCGGCGGGCGCGGACCGGCGCGATCCGCACCCGCCGGGCCGCCGCGCCCGGTGACTCCGATGTGGACGGTCACCCGCACGGCCCCGCCGCGGTGGTCACCCGCACGGCACCGTCCACGGTGGTCACCCACCGCCCTCCAGCGACTCGACGGCGCGGGCGAGGCTGGCCGCGCCGTGGCCGGCGGCGACCTGCCGGTCGACCAGCTCCTTGAGCGGGAGCAGGGTGGTGACGGGCACGCCCTGCGCCCGGCTCGCCCGGATGATCGTGGCCAGTCCCGACTGGTTCATCGCCAGGCTGGACTCCTCGCCGGAGTAGTCCCTGTCGTCGATCTCCCGGGCGAACGTGGACAGCGCCGGGAACAGGTCCGTCAGCCAGGACACCAGCTTCGGGGTGAGTTCGGTCGCGCCGATCCCGGCGGCGCGGGCCATCGCGGCGGCGTGCAGGAAACCGCCGATCGCGCCGTACATCCCGGCGAGGACGGCGACGTCGTAGCCCGACGCCAGACCCGGCTCCGGGCCGAGGAACGTGCCCCTGCCGAGGAGGTCCAGCCGGTGCCGCCACCGCTGGTGGACTTCCTCCGAACCGCTGTAGTTGAGGGACGACTGTTCCGTGCCGATCGTCTCCGGCACCGCGTAGACGGCCCCGTGGAGGTACGCCGCGCCCTGCTCCCGCGCCCAGGCGGCCACCTCCCGCGCGTCGTCCGGCGTGCCGGACGTCAGGTTCACCAGCGCACGGCCGCGAACCGCGTCGGCCGCACCGCTCAGCACTTCCCGCGCGGCAGGGGGATCGAGCACGGTGACGAGCACGAGTTCGCCGGCGGCGATCGCCTCGGCCGCCGTGCCGGCCACCGCCGCACCGCGCGCCGCGAGCGCCTCCGCCCTGGCCGCGGACCGGTTCCAGACCGTCGTCGGGTGTCCGTCGCGCAGGAACGCCTCGGCCACCACGCGCCCGAGGTTGCCCAGACCGATGACGGTGACCGGCTCGCGGTCTGTCCTCATGGTGTTCATGGGACCAGGTTCGCCGTCGTCGGCCGGCGCGACCAGTGACGGTGATGACCCGTGCCACCAAATTCCTGCCATACGATGTGGACCATGAGCGCCGGTTCTGTCGCACTGGTCGTGCCCGACGCGATCGGCGTCCTCGACCTGTACGAGCTGAGCATCCCCGCCACCGTGTTCGGCCTGCCACAGCCGGACCTCGCCGACCCCTGGTACGACCTGTGGCTGTGCGGGGCCGGGGAGCAGGCCGAGGCGTCCCTGCCCGGGTTCGCGCTGCGCGGCGGGCGCGGGCTGGACGACCTCGCGGACGCGGACACCGTCATCGTGGCCTCGGTGCCGGACGAGGTCGTCTACGACGACGCGCCCGTGCCGCCCGACCTGGTCGCCGCCCTGCGCCGGGCGCACGACGCCGGGGCCAGGATGGTGTCGCTCTGCGCCGGCGCGTTCGCGCTCGCCGAGGCGGGGCTGCTCGACGGGCGGCGGGCCACCGCGCACTGGATGCACGCCGGCCGGCTCGCCGAGCGCTACCCCGAGGTCGACGTGGACGACTCGGTGCTCTACGTGGACAACGGCGACGTGCTCACCAGCGCCGGGATGACGGCCGCGCTCGACCTCTGCCTGCACCTGGTCCGCCACGACCTCGGCGCGCACGTCGCCAACCAGCTCGCCCGCCGGTTGGTGGTGCCGACCCACCGCCCGGGCGCGCAGTCGCAGGTGATCGACCTGTCGGTGCCCGCCACAGACGACGACGGCCTGGCGCCGGTGCTGGACTGGGCCCGCGCCCACCTGGACCAGCCGCTGACGATCGACGACCTGGCCCGACGTGCCGCCGTGAGCCCGCGCACGTTCTACCGGCGGCTCCAGGCGGCCACCGGGACCACGCCGTTGCGGTGGCTGCTGAACCAGCGCGTGGCCAGGGCGCAGACCCTGCTGGAGTCGACCGACCTCGCCGTGGACCGGATCGCGGAGCTGAGCGGTCTCGGCACGGCGAACAACCTGCGCCACCACTTCCTCAAGCAGGTCGGCGTCTCCCCCAGCGACTACCGGCGCGCCTTCCCCCGCCGGCCGCAGCCGACGCCCGCCCCCTGAGGTCCCGCGGCGGGACTGTCGCATTCGCAGGCGGTGCGGCGATGTCGTGGGTGGAGGAGGCGTCGTGGCGAAGTCGATGAGGTCGCGGACGGGTCGGGTCGTGGCCGGGCTCGTGCTGGTGGGTGCGCTCGCGGGGCTGGTGCTCGTGATCCGGTCGGCGGTCGAGCAGCGGTCGTGGGCCGATGCCGAGGGCGTGGTGCGGGAGCGCCTGCGGTCCGGGAAGAGCTACTCGGTCGAGGTCGCGTACCGGCTCCCGGACGGCACGGAGCAGGTCGTGACCCTGTCGGAGAACGGGCCGGCCCGGAACCCCGGCGACCGCGTGACGGTCCGCTACGACCTGGAGGGCGGCCGCGTGGTCGCCGCCGCCCTGGCCGACAACGACCAGGCGCACTGGGTGGCGGGTGGCCTGCTGGGCGTCCTCGCCCTCGGCGCGATCGTCGCCAACCTCACGGCCTGGGCACGCGACCCGGACTGACCGTCGCTCCCGCCGCCGGCGGCGGCAACCCGTCCCGGAACGTCCCGAGGGGACCGTCCACGGCGAATTCACGTCTTCGACGCCGCCGGAACGACTACGGCGTCAGCACCGGGTCGATCCAGCCCGAGTAGACCGTGGTGTAGCAGGCGCTCGACTCGATGGATATCCGGATCCGGAAAGCACCGGTGATGTCGGCCCGTATTTCCTCCACCCGGCCGACACCCAGCGTCGCCGACGCCCTGGTCTCGTCGTCGACCATCACCGCGAATGTCACCGTGGCCTCCGAAGGGCTCTTGTCGCCGAGACCGACCTTCGCGCTGAACGTCCGGTACTTGCGGTCCACCTGGTACGTTTCGACATACGGGTCGCAGAGGTACGACTCGCCGATCATCACCTTGTCGTGCTCCGCGCCGTTGACCTTCAACGAGCCCAGGTCGTAGTACGAGGACTCGCGGCCGACCAGCGCGACCTCGCTCAGGGGCTTCGACGCCGTGCCGACCGGGACCCCGGTGGTGGACGTCGGGCCTCCCCCTCCGGTCGACGTCGCCCCGGCGGACGCCGACGTCCCCGACCGATCGCCGTCCGCCGAGGTCGGCGCGGTCGGCGCCGGGGTTCCGGTGGCGACGCCCCGGCCGTCCCTCGCAAGACCGCGGTCCACCACCACGGCCAGCGCGGCGGTCCCCGCGATGATGCCCACGATCGCCACCGCCACCCGGAACCGGGGCAGCGAGCCCGCCAGCGTGCCCAGGTACAGCAACCCGGCCAGCACGGCGACCGCCCCGGAAATACCGATGACGGCCGCTGTCGACCCGGTGAGGACGGCCGCCACCGCCGCGACGTCGGCGACGATGGCTATCCACTTGAGCACCTTGTCGCCCAAACCGCCCCGGGAACCAGAGGGTTCCTCGACCATGCTCCCCCCTCATGTCGACGGTGTGCGCACACTACCGCCGGTCACGTCGACCGTTTTCCGCATCCATTCGGCCGACCGGACGCGTGCGCCGATCGGCCCATGGGCCTCGGCGGATTTCCGGTCCCGAATGCAGACATTCCCGGAACCCTTCGGCGAATTCCGGTCGACGCGGCCACACATTCCCGGAACCGGCACGGCCCTTTCGGGTGCCGTCGTGCCGGAGCCCAGGCGCTGCGGACCGTGATGGACCCGGCCGTGCTGCACGAGCACAGCGCGGAGCTGCACGCGCGGCTCCATGAACCCCTCATCGAGTCCCTGCGCCTGCTCGGCGAGCCCGATCCCGGGCGCATGGCCGAGCTGATCAACGCGGCCGTCCTCCGCGCGGCCCAGAACATCGAGGCCGACGGGGTGGAGGCGGTGCCGGACCTGCTCGACCGCCTGCTCCGCCCGTACCTCGACGCGCGGTGACGGCGGGCGTCGACCGGGCCGCCTGCCGCCCCGGCACCGGGGTGAGGGGCACCGGTCCGCCCCGGTCGGGGCACACCCGATCGGGGAACCGGGGCTGACAGCCGCGCCGACCCGGCGGACGCTGGCCGGTATGAGGGGTGTGGTCGTGCCGGTGGTGGTCCTGCTCCTGACCGCCGCGGCTCCCGCGGTCGCGCGCGGGCCCGGCGTGGTGGTCGACTCGGACCGGTCGGCGACCTGGCACGGCCGGGTGGACCGGGACGACCCGCGGGTGCGGGACGTGCCCGAGTGCCGGGCCGCGGGGTGCGACCGGGCCGAGGTGGCGGTGCGGCTGCCCGCGCGGCTGCGGGACCGGCCCGGCGGGGTCGAGCTGGCGATCCGCACGGTCGGCGCGACCCCCGACGACAGCCTGGGCTTCGCCGTCTACCGGGCCGGCCGCCGGGTCGCGCTCGCCGACGCGCAGATCGGCACGTCCCGCTCGGTGTGGCTGCCGAAGACCACCGCGCACTACACCGTCTACGTCTTCCAGAACCCGTTCGTGCCCGGGTTGGCGTCCGCCACCGCCCGATACGAGGGCCTGGTGGAGAACGAGGACTCGCGGGTCGAACCCGTGCCGCGCGACCTGCTGCCCGACCTGGAGGCGCTGCCGCAGCGGTTCGCGACGTTCGACACGCCGCCGCCGTTCTTCGGCGACTCGGCCGAGCCCGGCTCGTCGTGCTTCCGCAGCGAGGTCGAGGAGCGGGACGCGCGGCTGTGCCTGCGGTTCGGCCAGGCGATGGCCAACACCGGCGACGGCCCGGTGGACGTCCGCTACCGCACGCCCGCCGTATCGCCTTGCCCGGGACGTACC
>NZ_JBHYXZ010000230.1:0-10381 GCF_042752395.1 Actinosynnema sp. NPDC059335
CCCACCGAGGCTCGATTTGACATGGGTTCGGGTGCCATAGGCTGGACGAAGCCGGGCAGGCGTGGCGGACGCTTTTCCCGCCATGCCTGCCCGGCTTTGGCCTGCCTCCGGTGCCCGTAAGGGCCCCATGTCAAATCGAGCCGGCCGCAACCACCGACTCACTCACCCGGAGCCGGACAGCACCACCGCGCCGTCCCTGCCCCGATCACAACCTTCACCCGATCACGATCAACAGGTCCCC
This sequence comes from Actinosynnema sp. NPDC059335, assembly GCF_042752395.1. NCBI lineage: Bacteria > Bacillati > Actinomycetota > Actinomycetes > Pseudonocardiales > Pseudonocardiaceae > Actinosynnema > Actinosynnema sp. NPDC059335. The sequence goes on from NZ_JBHYXZ010000230.1 coordinate 242, forward strand.
ACCCTCGACCTGCTGCACCCCACGCACCGCGAGCCGCGTCACCCGCCCGGACCGCGGAGCCGTGATCGACGCCTCCATCTTCATCGCCTCGATCGTCGCGATCGTCTGACCGGCCTCGACCACGTCGTCCTCCGCCACGTTCGGCGTGACGACCCCGGCGAACGGCGCGGCCACGTGCCCCGGGTTGCCCCGGTCCGCCTTCTCCGCCGCCGGCACCTCGGCCGCGATCGACCGGTCGCGCACCTGGATGGGCCGCAACTGCCCGTTCAACGTGGCCATCACCGTGCGGATGCCGCGCTCGTCCGCCTCGCCGATCGCCTCCAGCCCGATCAGCAGCCGCACGCCGGGCTCCAGGTCGACCTGGTACTCCTCGCCCGGCTTGAGCCCGTAGAAGAAGTCCTTGCTCCCGAGCACGCTGGTGTCGCCGTACGCCTCCCGGTGCGCGAGGAACTCCTTCGTCGGCGCGGGGAACAGCAGCCGGTTCAGCGTGTTCCGGCGGTCGGTCTCCAGGCCCTTGACGTCCTCGTCGGTCAGCTCCGCGATCCCCTTGGGCGCGGGCCGGCCCTGGAGCGCCTTGCTCCGGAACGGCTCCGGCCAGCCGCCGGGCGGGTCGCCCAGCTCGCCGTGCAGGAACCCGATCACCGACGCCGGGATGTCGTAGCGCCCGGGGTCCGCCTCGAAGTCGGCGGGCGACACCCCCGCGCCGACCAGGTGCAACGCCAGGTCGCCCACCACCTTGGACGACGGCGTGACCTTGACCAGCCGGCCGAGCATCCGGTCGGCCGCCGCGTACATGGCCTCGATCTCCTCGAACTTCTGCCCGAGGCCGAGCGCGACCGCCTGCGTCCGCAGGTTGGACAGCTGACCGCCGGGGATCTCGTGCGAGTAGACCCGCCCCGTCGGGCCGGGGATGCCCGACTCGAACGGCGCGTAGACCTTGCGCACCGACTCCCAGTACGGCTCCAGGTCGCACACCGCCCGCAGGTCGAGCCCCGTGGCCCGGTCGGTGTAGTCGGTGGCCGCCACGATCGCCGACAGCGGCGGCTGCGAGGTGGTGCCCGCCATCGACGCCACCGCGCCGTCCACCGCGTCCACACCGGACTGGATGGCCGCCAGGTACGTCGCGAGCTGCCCGCCGGCCGTGTCGTGGGTGTGCAGGTGGACCGGCAGGTCGAACTCCTTGCGCAACGCCGTCACCAGCCGCGCCGCCGCCGGCGGCCGCAGCAGGCCGGCCATGTCCTTGATCGCGAGCACGTGCGCGCCCGCGCCGACGATCTGCTCGGCCAGCTTGAGGTAGTAGTCGAGGGTGTAGATCCGCTCGTCCGGGTTCGACAGGTCGGCGGTGTAGCACAGGCACACCTCGGCGACCGCCGTGCCGGTCTCCCGCACCGCCTCGATGGCCGGGCGCATCTGCTCGACGTCGTTCAGCGCGTCGAAGATCCGGAAGATGTCGATGCCGGTCTTCGTCGCCTCCTCGACGAACGCGCTGGTCACGGCCTCGGGGTAGGGCGTGTACCCGACCGTGTTCCGACCGCGCAGCAGCATCTGGAGGGTGATGTTCGGCACCGCCTCGCGCAGCGCCGCGAGCCGTTCCCACGGGTCCTCGGCCAGGAACCGCAGCGCCACGTCGTAGGTCGCGCCGCCCCACGCCTCCAGCGACAGCATCTGGGGCGTCATCCGCGCCACGTGCGGCGCGACGGCGAGCAGGTCCTTGGTCCGCACGCGCGTCGCCAGCAGCGACTGGTGCGCGTCGCGGAACGTGGTGTCGGTGACCGCCAGCGCCTTGCTGTCCCGCAGCCAGCGGGCGAAGCCCTCCGGGCCCAGCTCGTCCAGCCGCTGCTTCGACCCGGCGGGCGGCTCCGCGGCCAGGTCCACCGCCGGCAGCTTCACCTTCGGGTCCACAACGGACGGGCGCGGGCCGTTCGGCTTGTTGACCGTGACGTCGGCCAGGTAGGTGAGCATGCGCGTGCCGCGGTCGGCGGAGTGCCGCGCGGTCAGCAGGTGCGGGCGCTTCTCGATGAACGACGTGGTGACGCGGCCCTCGTAGAAGTCCGGGTCGTCGAGCACCGCCTGGATGAACGGAATGTTCGTGGACACGCCCCGGATGCGGAACTCGGCCACCGCGCGCCGCGCGCGGGCCACCGCCGCGGCGAACGTCCGGCCCCGGCACGTCAGCTTGACCAACATCGAGTCGAAGTGCGCCCCGATGACCGTGCCCGCGCCGGTCGTGCCGCCGTCCAGCCGGATGCCGGAGCCGCCCGGCGAGCGGTAGGCGCTGATCATGCCGGTGTCCGGGCGGAACCCGTTGGCCGGGTCCTCGGTGGTGATCCGGCACTGCAGGGCCGCGCCGCGCAGCTGCACGGTGTCCTGGCTCAGGCCCAGGTCCTCCAGCGTCTCGCCGCTCGCGATGCGCATCTGCGACTGCACCAGGTCCACGTCGGTGACCTCTTCGGTGACCGTGTGCTCGACCTGGATGCGGGGGTTCATCTCGATGAAGACGTAGTTGCCGCGCGGGTCGAGCAGGAACTCGACGGTGCCCGCGTTGCGGTAGCCGATGTGCCGGGCGAACCGGACGGCGTCGGCGCAGATCCGCTCGCGCAGCTCCGGGGCGAGGTTCGGCGCGGGCGCGATCTCGATGACCTTCTGGTGGCGGCGCTGCACCGAGCAGTCGCGCTCGAACAGGTGCATCACGTTGCCCTCGCCGTCGGCGAGGATCTGCACCTCGATGTGCCGCGGCTCGACCACGGCCTGCTCCAGGAACACGGTCGGGTCGCCGAACGCGGACTCCGCCTCGCGCGACGCCGCTTCCAGGGACTCCCGCAGCGCGGCCGGGTCCTCGACCCGGCGCATGCCCCGACCGCCGCCGCCCGCGACCGCCTTGACGAACACCGGGAACTCGATGTCCTCGGCCGCCCGGACCAGGGCGTCGATGTCGCTCGACGGCTCGCTGGACTTGAGCACCGGGAGACCGGCCTCGCGGGCGGCGGCGATCGCGCGGGCCTTGTTGCCCGTCAGCTCCAGCACGTCCGCGGGCGGGCCGACGAACGTGATGCCCGCGTCGGCGCACGCCTTGGCCAGCTCCGGGTTCTCCGACAGGAAGCCGTAGCCGGGGTAGACCGCGTCCGCGCCCGCCTTGCGGGCCGCTTTGATGATCTCCTCGACGGACAGGTAGGCCCGGACCGGGTGGCCGGGCTCGCCGATCTCGTACGACTCGTCGGCCTTCAGCCGGTGCAGGGAGTTGCGGTCCTCGTGGGGGAAGACGGCAACCGTGCCCGCGCCCAGTTCGTAGGCAGCGCGAAAGGCCCGGATCGCGATCTCGCCGCGGTTGGCGACAAGAACCTTGCGGAACATGCGGCGTTCCCTCCCGGTTACTCGGCGAGCCCCGCCCGAGCGCGGGCGGGACTCGATGAATCAAGGCACGCTACCGTGCGGTTCCCGCCCTTCGGGAGTTCCATCTCACGTGACGGACGTCATCGTGATCGTTCCCTCATCCGGTCAAGACGGGTGTGACCTGGGTGCACGCCCCGGGATTCTCCCTTGCGCGGTGCTCCCGCGCAGCCCCCACGCGAGCGGCGGAGTGGCGTTCGGCGGATCCGCCGCACCCGCCGGCCCGCACGGTGGATCACCGACCCGTCACGGTGCGTTCGCCGCATCGGGTGACTGCGGCCGGCGACTTCTCGGTAGGGTTGGTCCCATGGCCGGGGCTGAAGGGACTGGGCAGCCTGCTGCCCGCACCCATTTCGACGTCGTTCTGCGCGGGTACAACCAGCGCCAGGTGAACGAGCGGGTGACGAGACTCGAGTTCGACCTCAAGAACTCGAACCGCGCCCGGGAGGCGGCGTCGGCCCAGGTGGCGGAGCTGAACAAGCTCCTCGGCTCGACCCGGGCGGAGCTCGACAAGGTCAAGTCGCAGCTGAGCAAGCTCGCCGCCAGCCCGGCCAGCGCGTCCAACGTCACCGAGCGCGTGCGCGTGATGATGACGTTGGCCGAGGAGGAGATCGCCGACATCCGCAAGGACGCGCTCGACAAGGCCGCCGCCACCCGCGCCGAGGCCGAGCGCGCGGCGGCGGAGGGCAAGGCGGCGCACCAGCGCGCGATGGGCGAGCTGGAGGAGCGCCGGCGCCAGCTCGAGGCGGCCCACCAGCAGCGGACCAAGGAGCTGGAGCGGCAGCACGACGAGCGCCGGGCCGAGCTGGAGCGGCAGCACGAGGAACGCCGCACCGAGCTGGAGCGCTCCATCGAGGAGCTGCGGGCGAAGCTCGGCGCCGAGCACGAGGCGCTGATGGCCGAGGCCCGCGCCGAGCGCGAGAAGCTCACCGCCGACTTCGAGGCGAAGACCGCGGAGCTGGAGGCCAAGCGGGTCGAGCTGGAGCAGAAGTACAAGGGCTACCACGACGACCTCGACAAGGAGTACGACGAGCTGCGCACCAAGCTCCGCAAGGAGCACGAGGTGCACGTGGTCGAGGCCAAGGCGGAGGCCGCGAAGCTGCTCGAAGCCGCCCGCGCCGAGGCCGCCGAGCTGCGCGCGGAGACCGAGAAGCAGGTCGCCGAGCTGGAGTCGGAGGCGCTGGCCAAGGCCGAGCAGACCATCGGCGAGGCGAACGCGGCGGCCGAGCGGACGATCACCGAGGCGGACCGCCGGACCACGGCGGCGGACGAGAAGCTGGCCGAGCTGCACCGCGTGCACCGCGCCCTGAGCGAGCAGTTCGCCGCCGCTCAGCAGGCCGTGTCCGCGGCGGTGGCCACGCTCAAGCCGCTGGACGACGAGGACGCCGCGGCCTCTCCGGACGCGTCGGACGCGCCGTCGTCGGACGCGGCCCCTGCGGGCGCGGCCCCCGCGGACGGGGACGCCCCCACCAAGCCGGCAACCGCCAAGCCCACCCCGCCCGCGACCGCCAAGCCGGAGGCAACCGCCAAGCCGGAGGCGGCCAAGCCCTCGACCGGCAAGCCGTCGGCCAAGCCGAAGGACGTGGACCCGTCCGAGCAGCCCACCGCCCAGCTCCCGGTCCCCAAGGGCGGCCGGGCCAGGTAACCCCGGGCCACGCGGCTCACCGGGGCAAGACCCGGGCCACTCGGCTCACCGGGGCGAAACCCGGACGCGCGGGCTCACTGGGGCAGCTGGTCGGCGGGCACCACCTCGGCCTGGTCCGGCACGGCCACCTCGACCGGTTCGCCCCATCCCGAGAACCGGGTCGTGGACTGCTTGACGACCTTGCCGTCCAGCTCGAACCGGTACTCGGCCCGCACCGGCGCGCTCGTGCCGTCCACCCACACCGACGCCGCGATCGTCACCCCGTACTGGGCGAGCTGGGTGTGCTGGAGCTGGATGTCCTGGTCCTCGATGACCTTCGCCATCTTCAACGGGTCCACCACCAGGTCGAACCGGGTCGTCGGCACGCCGTCCACCTGCTCGGACGCCTTGCCGACGATCAACGCCGCGCGGGGCTGCACGTAGTCCAGCTCCGCACCGACCGTGGCGCTCGGCCCGAACCCGCGCAGCAGCGCGGCCACCTCGCCGCCGCTCGCCGCCGGGTAGTAGCCCCACTTCTTGCCCGCGGGCATCGGCGCGCCCTCGACCTGCACGTACGTGCCGTCGCGGACCACCACCAGCGCGATCTTCTTCGGCTGCCCGCCGGTCGAGACGTCCATCGTCATGGCCGCGGTCACCCCGTCGGCGTCCTGCCGCAGCGCGCCGGCCGCGACGTTGCGCACCTCGGTGGCCTGCCCGTCCGAGGCGAACCCCTCGGTCCGGAACGTCGCCGTCGCCAACTCGGCCCGCCGCTGCCCGATGCGCTCGGCGAGCACCGCCAGGTCGCCCTTGGGCAGCGAGGACGTGGTCGGGGCCGGGTCGCCGGCCGGCGCGGCCGTGCAGGCGACCAGCGCCAGCGGAACCATAGCGAGCAGGAATCGGCGCACGAGTCAGGGTAACCGGACCGCCGCGGCCGCCCCGTCACGCCTTCTCCAGGTACTCCGCCCGCTCGTCGTCCAGCAGGCCCGCCACCAGCCCGGCCAGCCCCGGGTTGGCGGTCAGGTCCGGGTCGGACTCCACGACCTCCTGCGCGACCACGCGCGCCTCGGCGATCACGTCCTCGTCGCGCAGCAGCGACAGCATCTTCAACCCCGACCGCTTGCCCGACTGGGCCGCGCCGAGGATGTCGCCCTCGCGCCGCAGCTCCAGGTCGAGCTGGGCCAGCTCGAAGCCGTCCAGAGTGGACTCCACGGCCCGCAGCCGCTCCATGGTGGACGTGCCGTCCGGCACCTCCGTCACGAGCAGGCACAGCCCCGGCGCGCTGCCCCGGCCGACGCGGCCGCGGAGCTGGTGCAGCTGGCTCACGCCGAACCGGTCCGCGTCCATGATCACCATGACGGTGGCGTTGGGCACGTTCACGCCGACCTCGACCACGGTCGTGGCCACGAGCACCTGCACCTCGTTCGCCGCGAACGCGCGCATCACGGCGTCCTTGTCCTCGGGCGCCATCCGGCCGTGCAGGATGTCGATCCGCAAGCCCCGCAGCGGGCCCTCGGCCAGCTTGTTCGCCACGTCCACCACCGCCACCGGCGGCCTGCGGTCGTCCTTGCCCGAGCCCTCCTTCGGCGGCGCCTCCCCGTCGTCCTCCGCGTCGCCGTCGCCGATGCGCGGGCACACCACGTACACCTGGTGGCCCTTGCCGACCTCCTCGTGGATGCGCTGCCACGCGCGGTCCAGCCAGCCCGGCTTGGACGCCACCGGCACCACGGACGTGCTGATCGGCGAACGCCCCCGGGGCAGCTCGCGCAGCGCGGACACCTCCAGGTCGCCGTACACCGTCATCGCCACCGTGCGCGGGATGGGTGTGGCGGTCATCACCAGCACGTGCGGCGTGGACCCGCCGGCGCGCCCGCTGAGCGCGGCCCGCTGCTCCACGCCGAACCGGTGCTGCTCGTCCACCACGACCAGGCCCAGGTCGGCGAACTCCACCTTGTCCTGGATCAGCGCGTGCGTGCCGACCACGATCCCGGCCTCGCCGGACACGATCTCCAACAACGCCCGCTTCCGCGCCGCCGCGCCCATCGACCCGGTCAGCAGCGTCACCCGCGTCGCGTGCTCCGCGCCGCCCAGCTCGCCGGCCTGCCCGAGGTCGCCCAGCAACTCCCGCAACGACCGCGCGTGCTGCGCGGCCAGCACCTCGGTCGGCGCGAGCATCGCGGCCTGCCGACCGGCATCCACGACCTGCAACATCGCCCGCAGGGCGACCATCGTCTTGCCCGACCCGACTTCCCCCTGGAGCAGCCGGTTCATCGGGTGCTCGCCGGACAGGTCGCGGGCGATCTGCTCGCCGACCTCGCGCTGCCCCGCGGTCAGCTCGAACGGCAGGCGCGCGTCGAACGCGTCGCGCACCAGGCCCGGCTTCGGCGGGCACGCGGGCGCGGGGCGGGCGGTGGTCGAGCGGCGGCGCTGCGCCAGGGCCAGCTGCACGGCCAGCGCCTCGTCCCACTTCAGCCGCTGCTGCGCCACGGTGATCGCGGCCCAGCCGTCCGGCCGGTGGATGTCCCGCAGCGCCTTCTCCAGCCCGATCAGCCCGCGCTCGGCCCGCAGCGACTCCGGCAGCGGGTCGTCGGTCACCCCGTCCCACACCGCCAGCACCTGCTCGACGCAGTTGGAGACGTTCCACGACTGGATGCCCTGCGCCGCCGGGTAGACCGGGATCAACGCGCCCGCGAAGTCCGCCACCGCGCCGTCCGCGCCGTCGAGCACCTGGTAGTCGGGGTGCGCGAGCTGCAACTTGCCGTTGAACATGCCGACCTTGCCCGCGAACATCGCCTCGCGCCCCGGCAGCAACTCCCGCTCGACCTTGCGCGAACCGCGCCCGAAGAACACCAGGTGCAGGTCGCTGGTGCCGTCGGTGATCACGGCCTCCAGCAGCTCCCCGCTGCGCGACTTCATCCGCCGCTGCCGCGCGCTCTTGACCCGCGCCTGCACGGTGACGTGCTCGCCCAGCTCCAGCCCGGCGATCACGGTGAGCTTGCCGCGCTCGTCGTAGCGGCGCGGGTAGTGGCGCAGCAGCTCGCCGACGGTGGTCAGGCCGAGACCGGCCTCCAGCGCGTCGGCGCTCTTCTTGCCGAGCACCGACACCAGCTTCTCGTCGAAGGTCGTCATCCCGGCCTATTCAACTACTCGACACCGACAACCAGCAGCGCGTCGCGCTGCCCGCCCGGGTAGGCGGCCAGCTCGACCTCCGGGTGCGCGACGCGGAGGTGATCCTCCAGCACCCGGTCGAGCCCGTCCGGGGCGGCCCGGCCCAGCAGCACGGTGACCAGCTCGCCGCCGCTGGCGAGCATCCGGTCGACCAGGCGGCACGCGAGGTCGCCGACGTCGGCGGGCTCCGGCGCGATCAGCACGACCTCGCCGTCCACCATGCCGAGCAGGTCGCCGGGGCGGCACCGGCCGACCCAGGTGATGGCCTCCCGGTCGGACACCGCGACCTCGCCCCGCCGGGTGGCCGCGGCGGCCTCGGCCATGGCCACCACGTCGTCGCCGGCGCGGCGGGACGGCGAGTGCACGGCCAGCGCGGCCAGCGCCTGCACCGGGGAGAACGTCGGCACGACCACGACGTCCTGCCCGGCGGCGACGGCCTGCGCGACGGCGTCGTCCAGCGGTTCGCGCCAGGTCGGGTCGCCGGGCAGCACGGTCACGTGCCGGGCTCGGGTGCTCACCACCACGGCCAGCAGGTCGGCCGCCGTCACCTCGTCGCCGGGCTCGAACACCACCGCGCCCTCGGACCGGAACAGCTCCGCCGCGCCCTCGCCCTCGACCAGCACGACGATGGCCCGGTCGCGCACGAACCGGGGCGCCTGGGCGGCGATCTGGTCGGCGAACCGGGCCACCGTGATGCGGTGGGGCCGGCCGGCCCGGATGCCCGCCTCGACGGCCGCGCCGATGTCGTTGCAGTGCACGTGCACGGTCCACAGGTCGGCGCCGTCGCCGACCACGGACACGCAGTCGCCGATGGCCGTCAGCTCGTCCTTGAGCGCGGTCACGTCCGGCGAGCCGTCCAGCAGGTACATGACCTCGTACTCGTACTCGGCCGACCCGGCCTCGCGCGCGGTGGTCAGCGGCTCGCGCGGCACCGTGGCCGCGACCGGCGGCTCCTCGACGGGCCGCCCGGTGATCACCGCCGCCAACGCGTCCAGCAGCACGACGAGCCCGCGCCCGCCCGCGTCCACCACGCCGGCCCGCGCCAGCACGGCCAGGTGCCGCGGCGTGTCCGCCAACGCCTCCGCGCCGGCCTTCGCCGCGACCGTCACCACCTCGTCCAGGTCGTCGGACGCGCAGTCGCGGGCCGCCTCGGCCGCCGCGTGCAGCACGGACAGCACCGTGCCGGGCACGGGCGCGGACACGGCGGCGGTGGCCAGCTCGTCGGCCCGCCACAGCGCCCGCCGCAGCGACGAGCCGGTCGCCGTGGACGCGCCCTGCGCGGCCTCGGCGAGCCCGCGCAGCACCTGCGAGAGGATCACGCCGGAGTTGCCGCGGGCGCCGGCCAGCGCGCCGCGCGCGAGCGCCGCCAACGCCGCCCCGACCGTGTCCACGGGTGTCCTGAGCAGGGCGTCCAGGGCGGAGCGCATGGTCTGGAGCAGGTTCGTCCCGGTGTCGCCGTCGGGCACCGGGAACACGTTGATGCGGTCCAGGTCCTCCCGGTTGGCGTCCAGGGACCGAACGCACGCGTCCGCCCACTGGCGCACCGCGACCGCATCGAGAGCCTGCATGCCGGCGAGGGTATTCGACCCGGTTTGGTGGCCGAACGGCCGACCGGCTACCCTGACTGGGTTGCCATGCCCGGCTGAGGCTTGTGCACGCTTGCGCGCCCGCCGGGGCGTGAGTACCGCTGAGGAAACCTTAAGGAGTGGCTGACGTGGCTGCCGTGTGCGACGTCTGTGGCAAGGGGCCGGGCTTCGGCAAGTCGGTCTCGCACTCCCACCGGCGCACCAACCGCCGGTGGAACCCGAACATCCAGACCGTGCGCGCGAAGGTGTCCTCTTCGACGCGGCAGCGGCTGAACGTGTGCACCTCGTGCCTGAAGGCGGGCAAGGTGGTGCGCGGCTGACCACCCGCGCTCGAGTTTGGCGGGGGGGGGGGCGCGCGCGGGCGCGCGGGGGCGCGCG
>NZ_JBHYXZ010000231.1:0-1025 GCF_042752395.1 Actinosynnema sp. NPDC059335
GGGGGTGTTGTGTTGGGGGGCCGCGGGGGGGGGGGGGGGGTGGCGCCCGGCGGTGCACGGGGCGGGGGGGCGGCCCCCGCCGCTCGCGCGCGGCGACTGGTCGGCCGAGTCGGGCTACCGCGCCGGGCTGGCGCTGGCCGACGAGCCGGGCTGCACGGCGGTGTTCGCGGCCAACGACCAGATGGCGCTGGGGCTGCTGCGGGCGTTCCACGAGCGGGGCAGGGTCGTGCCGGACGACGTCAGCGTGGTGGGCTTCGACGACATCCCGGACTCCGGGTCGTTCGTGCCGCCCCTGACCACCGTGCACCAGGACTTCACCGAGGTCGGCCGCCGCTGCGTCGAGCGCGTCCTGCGCCAGGTCCGCGACGAGCCCGTGGAGCCGGGCACCAGCCTGGTGGCGACGCGGCTGGTCCTGCGCGACAGCACGGCCCCGCCCCGCGCCTGACCCGCCCCCGCGCCCGACCTGCCTCGCGCGCACCCCACCTCGCGTCTGCCCGAGCCTGCCCCGCGCCGGTCCCGCCCCGCGCCGGTCCCGCCTGCTGCCCCGCGCCTGACCCGCCTGCAGCCGACCTGCCCGCGCCCGCTCTGCCTCCCGCCGGTCCCGACCGCCGCCCCGGCTCTCGGCCCGCCAGGCCCCGACCCGGCCCGGCTCGTCCCGCCCGATCGCGGCTCACCCGTGCCTGACGCGGCGCATCCCGGCTTGCCCTGCGCCCGACCGTCCGCGCCTCGACCGCCCGCGCTCCCGGCGTCGCCCGCGGCTTCGGGCTGCCCGTAGGACGATGATGGGCACACTATGGACGGCCGTCACGAAACTGCCGTATGTTCGCCGTCATGGACTTGCGAGGGAAGGTCGCCGTGGTCACCGGCAGTGGCCGCGGGCTGGGGCGGGCGTACGCGGAGGCCCTGGCGGCAGCGGACGCGGCGGTCGTCGTCAACGACGTGGACGCCGAGGCCGCCGCCTCGACCGTCAAGGCGATCGAGGCGGCGGGCGGGCGCGCGGTCGCGGTGGTCGCGCCGGTCGGACC
>NZ_JBHYXZ010000231.1:1035-10352 GCF_042752395.1 Actinosynnema sp. NPDC059335
GCGGGGGGGGGGGGGGTGTGCGGCGTGCGGCCCGCCCCCCCACACCCCCCCCCCCGACCGGCTCGTCGCGACCGCCGTCGAGGAGTTCGGCGGGCTCGACGTGCTGGTCGCCAACGCGGGCATCCTGCGCGACAAGGTGCTGTGGAAGATGTCCGACGAGGACTTCGACGCGGTGGTCGACGTCCACCTGCGGGGCACGTTCACCTGCGCCCGCGCGGCGGCGGTCCGGATGCGCGAGCAGGGCCGGGGCGGCAGCCTGGTGCTGATCTCGTCGCCCGCGGGCCAGCGCGGCAACTTCGGGCAGACCAACTACGCGGCGGCGAAGGCGGGCATCGTCGCGTTCGCCCGCACCTGGGCGCTGGAGCTGGCCCGGTCCGGGATCGCGGTCAACGCCGTGGTGCCGGTCGCCGCGACCGAGATGACCCGGACCATCCCCGCGTTCGCGCCCGTCATCGAGCACGCCGAGCGCACCGGCGAGCCGTTCCCGGACTGGCTGCGCAAGGACGAGGGCCTCGGCACGGTCGAGGACGCCGCGTCGCTGATCGTCTTCCTCGCCTCCGACGCGGCCCGGGGGATCACCGGCCAGGCGATCGGCATCGGCGGCGACCGGCTGGCCCTCTGGGCGCACCCGGCCGAGAAGGCCGTGGCGTTCGCCGACGGCGGCTGGACCGCGGCCGCGATCGCGGAGTCGTGGGCGACCGGCGTCGGCGCGGAGCCCGAGCCCTACGGCATCCCCGCCCCGACCCCGCCGGCGGCCTGACGTGGTCCTCGCCCTGGACGACCTGGTGGCCATCGACGTCCACACCCACGCCGAGGTGTCGCGCGACGGCCACCCGTCGCTGCCGCCGGACCTGCTCGAAGCGTCCGCGAAGTACTTCGGCGCGCACGGCCACCGGCAGCCGACCATCGACGAGCTGGCCGCGCACTACCGGGAACGGCGGATGGCGGCGGTCGTGTTCACCGTCGACGCCGAGCACGCCACCGGCCACCCGCGCATCGCCAACGAGGAGGTCGCGGAGAACTGCGCCGAGCACGACGACGTGCTCATCCCGTTCGCGAGCGTCGACCCGTGGAAGGGCCGCGCGGGCGCGCGGGAGGCGCGCCGACTGGTCGAGCGGCACGGCGTGCGCGGCTTCAAGTTCCACCCGAGCCTCCAGGGCTTCGCGCCGAACGACCCGATGGCCTACCCGCTGTACGAGGTGATCGAGGAACTCGGCGTGCCCGCGCTGTTCCACAGCGGGCAGACGGGGATCGGCGCGGGCGTGCCCGGCGGAGGCGGCATCCGGCTGCGGTACTCCGACCCCATGCTGGTGGACGACGTCGCGGTGGACTTCCCGGAGCTGCGGATCGTCCTGGCGCACCCGTCGTTCCCGTGGCAGGACGAGGCGCTGGCGGTGGCCACGCACAAGCCGCACGTCCACATCGACCTGTCCGGGTGGTCGCCCAAGTACTTCCCGCCGCAGCTCGTCCGCTACGCCAACTCCCTGTTGCAGGACAAGGTGCTGTTCGGCTCGGACTACCCGGTGCTCACACCGGACCGCTGGCTCGCCGACTTCGAGGCGCTGGACCTGAAGCCGTCCGTCCGACCCAAGATCCTCAAGCTCAACGCGGCCAGGCTGCTCGGCCTGACCGCCGACACCGCGGAGCGCACATGACCACGACCGTGACCGGGCCGGCGGCCCTCCTCGCGCTGGCGGGGCAGGACCTCGGGCACACCGGGTGGCGCGAGATCACCCAGGACCGGATCGACACCTTCGCCGACGCCACCGACGACCACCAGTGGATCCACGTCGACCCCGTCCGGGCGGCGTCCGGGCCGTTCGGCGTCACCGTCGCGCACGGCTACCTCACGTTGGCGCTGATCATCCCCATGTTCGGGGAGCTGCTGGCGGTCGACGGCGTGCGGATGAGCGTCAACTACGGGCTGGACAAGGTGCGGTTCCCCAACCCCGTGCGCGTCGGCGACAAGATCAGGCTCGCGGGCCGGGTCGTCTCGGCGGACGAGGTCGAGGGCGGCGGCGTGCACTTGGTGCTCGACTTCACCGTCGAGATCGACGGCGTGGACAAGCCCGCGTGCGTCGCGCGCGCCGCGTACCGGCACTACGCCTGAAGGCCGCCATGCCGACCACGCCGAACGTGCAACTGCGCCGCGCCGTCGCGTCGAGCTTCCTCGGCAGCGTGATCGAGTACTACGACTTCCTGCTCTACGCCACCGCGTCCGCCGTGGTGTTCAACAAGGTCTTCTTCTCCTCGCTCGACCCGCTCGTGGCCACCATCGCGAGCTTCGGCACGTTCGCCACCGGCTACCTGGCCCGCCCGCTCGGCGGGGTGGTGTTCGGGCACTTCGGCGACCTGCTGGGGCGCAAGCGGGTGCTCGTGCTGACCATGGTGCTGATGGGCGTGGCCAGCTTCCTCATCGGACTGCTGCCGACCTACGCGCAGGTGGGCTGGCTCGCGCCGGTCGGCCTGGTGCTGTTGCGCGTGGTGCAGGGCATCGCGGTCGGCGGCGAGTGGGGCGGTGCGGTGCTGATGTCGGCCGAGCACGCCACGCGCAGGCGCGGGCTGTGGGCCGGGTTCACCAACGCGGGCGCGCCGTGCGGGATGGTGCTGTCCACGTTGGCGCTGACCGGGACCGCCGCGCTGGTGGGCGACCGCGCGTTCCTCGACTGGGGCTGGCGGATCCCGTTCCTGATCAGCGTCGTGCTGCTCGGCGTGGGGTTGTTCGTGCGGCACCGGGTGGAGGAGACGCCCGCGTTCCGCGCGGTGGTCGAGGCGGGCGGCAGGCGTCGCGCCCCGGTCGTGGAGGTGCTGCGCGGCCAGCCGCGCGTGCTGCTGCTGGGCATCGGGGTCGGGTTGGCCGCGTTCGTCGCGCAGTCCACGTTGACGACGTTCGTGCTGGCGCACGGCGTGGCCGCCGGTCACCCGCGCCAGACCGTGCTCAACGCGCTCACGCTGTCCTCCGCCTGTGCCGTGGTGGGGATCCTGGGCTGGGCGGCGGCGTCGGACCGGTTCGGCCGGCGGCCCGTCGTGGTGGCGGGCGCGGTGGCGATGGCGGTGTTCGCGTTCCTGCTGTTCCCCATGGTGGACAGCGGGAACGCGGCGTTGTTGACGTTCGCGCTGGTGCTCGGCCAGGGCGTCATCCACCCGATGATGTACGGGCCGCTGGCGGCCCTGTACAGCGAGCTGTTCCGGACGGAGAACCGCTACACGGGCGCGTCGTTGGGCTACCAGCTCGCCGGCCTGGGCGCGGGCGTGGCGCCGGTGCTGTTCGCCGCGATCCAGCGGGCGAGCGGCGGCGGCGGGCTGGTCCTGATCTCGGCCACCATCGCCGCCTTCTGCCTCCTCACCGTCGTGTGCGTGCTGGCCCTGCGCGAAACCAACACCCACACCCTCCAACCCTCGTGAGTCCCACGTTCACGTCACGCGTGTCCTACGTTCAGGTACCCCGAGTTGAACATTCAGGACCGCCGACCCCGCCCGCCTGCGCGGCGAGCGGGGCTCCGGCGCTGCGGGCTGTCGGCGAGCGCCGGTCAGGCCAGGAGGTCTTCGGCCACCTTCCGCAGGTCCGGGATCTTCCTCCCGAGCATCCAGTACAGCTTCTCCGCCGCGTCGGGGCTCATGGCCAACGTCGCCACGCCGCCGAAGCTGATCTCGTAGTCGCCGTCGGCGGTGACGGACTCCACGAAGTCGGCCTCGCACAGCACCCGGATGTACGACGTCTGCTCGACCGCGTCGGCGGGCTGCATCACCATCTGCGCACAACTCCCTTTCTGCCACTCGGTACGTCATCCGCGCCGGCGGTGGTTCGGTGCCGACGCGCGTTCCTGGTTCACGGAACCAGGTGGTGAAGGTGTGGGCACTCCTGCGCACACTTCTGTCACATAGCCCATTAGGGTGAGCCGGCTATCCTCGGTGTCGACGTGGACTTACGCGGAACCAGGGGCGGGTATGGCGCGACAGCCGGAAGTGGTGACGACGCACCGCAAGGAGGTGGGCGAATTCCTTTCCGCCCTCCTCCGCGCGGCAGGCGTGACCACTGCGGAACTCGCCAAGGCGACCCATCGGGACCGCAGTTCGATTTCGCACATCTGCGCCGGTCGCCAATTCCCCGGAAAAGCGTTCTGGCAATCGGCCGACGCGTATTTGGGCGCGGGCGGACGGCTGGTCCTGGCTTATGAGAAGGCCGTGGACGTCGAGCGCGCCGAGCGGAAAGCCGAGCTGGAACGCGAACTGTTCGAGGTGCGCGGCCACGGGAAGCCCGCCGTCGACCCGGTCAGGATCGCCCACGAGTGACTCGTCGCCGATCCGCCGGCGATCGTGCACCAGAAGGCCGGGCGTCGTGTCGGGCAAGGGCTCGTCGGAGAACTCGAGCGACGCGTGGTCGAGCTGCGCCATCTCGACGACGTCGTCTACGGGGACGACCTCTACCCGCTCATCCGGCGGGAGTTGTCCGAGGCGGAGAAGCTCGTCAGGTCGGCCGCATACCGTGAATCGACCGGCAGGCGCCTGCTCGTGGTGGTCGGCGAGTTGGCCCAGCTCGCGGGGTGGGTGGCGAGCGACGCGGGGCGCTACCGCGAAGCCCGACAGCTCTACCTGGACGGCGCCCGCGCCGCGCGCGAGGCCGACGACCGGGTGTTGGCCGCCCAGCTCCTGTCCTCGCTCGGCTATCAAATGGCGACGGTGGGCAACGCCGAGGATGCCGCGCTGCTGGCGCGCACGGCGGTGAAAGGCGCCGATCGAGCTTCGCCGGTGGTCAAGGCGTTGTTGCTCGAACGCCTCGCATGGGCAAGCGCCCGCACCCGCGATCGATCCGCCACGATGCGCGCTCTCGATGCCGTTGACGACACCTACGAGCAGCGGTCCGACGACGTGCAAGAGCCGGAATGGGTGTACTGGCTCAATCGGGACGAGATCGACGTGATGGCCGGGCGGTGCCTGGTCGAGCTGGGTCGACCATCGGAAGCCGAGCCGCTCCTGTCGAGGGCGATATCGTCATACGACAGCAGTCACGTCCGGGAAGTGGCGCTGTACCTCTCGTGGCTGGCGGAGGCCTTCGTCAAGGCCGACATGATTGATGCCGCGGCGGAGACCCTCGATCGGGCACGCATGGTCGCCCAAGGCGTCGACTCGAAGCGCCTGGACACGCGGATGAGGCAGGTGGAATCCCTGGCCGCGGCGCGCCGCTGACGCAGCTCTCCCGCGCTCAGGAGGACCGGACCGCATCGTCCAGGCGGCGGGCGATGGCGTCGGCGGCGGCGCGCAGGTCGGGTACCAGGCGGTGCAGGTCGGTGCGGACCGAGCGGACCACGATGCCCAGGGCGCCGGTCGGTTCGTGGTCGCCCGGGATGGCGACGGCCACCGAGGACGAGCCCAGCGTCATCTCCTCGCTGGTCAACGCGTACCCCCGGGCGGCGGTCACGCGCAGGTCCCGCAGCAGCCTGGCCCGCTCGGTGATCGTGTACGGGGTGAAGCGGCGCAGGGGGCGTTCGGTGTAGGCACGCACGAAGGCCGCGTCGGCGCGGGCCAGGAGGGCCTTGCCCACGCCCGTCGAGTGCATCGGCAGCCGCGCGCCGATCCGCGAGATCACGGGCACCGAGCGGTGCCCCGAGAGCTTCTCCACGTACAACGCGTCGAAGCCGTCGTGCACGGCCAGGTGGATGTTCTCGCGGGTCGCCTCGTAGAGGTCCTGCATGAACGGCAGGGCGATCTCGCGCAGCCGGCCGGACACCGGCGCGAGCGTCGCCGCCTCCCACAGCCGCAACCCGATCCGGTAGAACCCGCGCGCGTCGCGCTCCAACGCGCCCCACGCCACCAGCTCCCCGGCCAGCCGGTGGACCGTCGGCAGCGGAAGGGACGTGCGGCGGGCCAGGTCGGTCAGCTTCAACCGCGGGTGGTCGGCGTCGAACACGCCGAGCAGCGCCAGCGCCCGCCCGGCCGTGGAACGCCGGGGCGCGTCACCGTCGACCGCCATGCCGCACCCCCTCGAACGCCGAACGTAACGGCCTCGCGGCCACCGGATCGCCGCCACTTTCACCCAGTGGAAGTCGATCCTGGCGAAGCCACGCCGGTCGTCCTTGGGTTGACCCATGAGAACGAGAGTCGGGATCGTCGGCGCCGGTCCGGCCGGACTGGTGCTGTCCCACCTGCTGGCCGAACGCGGCATCGACTCGGTGGTCGTCGAGACGCGCGACCGCGAGGCCATCGAGCAGACCATCCGCGCCGGCGTCCTGGAACAGGGCACGGTGGAGCTGTTGACCGCGATGGGCGTCGGCGCGCGGGCGCGGGCGGAGGGCGCGCGGCACGAGGGCGTCGAGCTGAGGTTCGGCGGCCGGGGCCACCGGATCGACTTCACCGGGCTGACCGGCCGCGCCGTCTGGCTCTACCCGCAGCACGAGGTGCTCAAGGACCTGATCGCGGCACGCCTCGCCGCCGGCGCGGACCTCCGCTTCGGCGCGCGTGACGTGGAACTGCGCGGTGTCACCACCGACGAACCGGTCATCGCCTTCACCGACGCCGACGGCACGCCGGTGGAGCTGCGGTGCGACGTGATCGCCGGGTGCGACGGGTCCTCGGGCGTCAGCAGGCGCTCCATCCCGGACGGTGCGCGCACGGACTACTTCCGGGCTTACCCGTTCGGGTGGTTCGGCATCCTGGCCGAGGCGCCACCGTCCTCGAAGGAGCTGGTCTACGCCCACTCCGAGCGGGGCTTCGCCCTGATCAGCACCCGCACCCCGCAGGTGCAGCGGATGTACTTCCAGTGCGACCCCGGCGAACGCGCCGAGGACTGGAGCGACGACCGGATCTGGGCCGAGCTGAACGCCCGGGTGGCGGGGGACGGGTTCAGCCTCGCCGAGGGCCGCATCTTCGACCGCGGCGTCATCCCCATGCGCAGCTACGTGTGCGAGCCGATGCGGCACGGCCGGCTGTTCCTGGCCGGGGACGCCGCGCACGTCGTGCCGCCCACCGGCGCGAAGGGGCTCAACCTCGCGGTGGCCGACGTGGCCGTGCTGGCCCGCGCGCTGGAGCGGCACTTCGCCACCGGGTCCACCGAGCCGCTGGACGCCTACGGCCCGACCGCGTCCCGCCGGGTGTGGCGGGCGCAGCACTTCTCCTGGTGGATGACGTCGATGCTGCACACCGACCCGGCGGGCGGCCCGTTCGACCTCAAGCGGCAGCTCGGCGAGCTGGAGCTGGTCACCTCCAGCACGGCCGCCGCCACCCACCTCGCCGAGGCGTACACGGGGTGGCCGATCGAATTCTGAGACCAGGCCGAGGCGGTGGCGGGACAGGTGCGATCGGCGTAATCCGGTGCCGGTAATCGGACCAGACGGCAACAGAAAGTTGCGAATATTCTTTCGAACTTTTTCGAAGCTTGTCGCGCGGTGTGGTCCCGCATCCGGGTCGGCGGCCGGTATCGGTTCAGACACCCGGCAAACGTATCCCCACCAGGGAATCTGACGCCGGCGGCCGACTTGTGGACTGTCGATTCAGGTCACGTCCCACCACCGGCGAACCGGACTTCTCCGGGACGTGCGGACGCGTGAGCCCGCAAGCCCGCGCTGTTTCGGTGCTTGCCAGACCTATCTGTTTCGGCTAATACTTCTAAAAGTTTCAGGCCGGGTTCCGTCGCCGGCGGTCCCGCCTGCGCTGCGCACGCTCTGGAGGAACGACTCGAAGGAGTGGAGTGACCGCTTCGACGGCCAGGTGACCGGCTCCGGCCCGTCCTCGGCACCGGCCGACGACTGTCGTTGGCGAGGGGGAGTCCCGTGGCACCGGGACCCCCGCGCCAAGTGTGCGGATCCGGACCACCCCGCCCCGGCGGTTCGGGTCGCCCAACCAACCCAACCACCTGCCGAACCCCCGCAGGTGCTCCCAGAAGGTGCGATACATGAAGCTGACATCGAGGTCAGTGTTGCGAGCGGCTCTCGTGTCGACGTTGGTGACCGCCACCACGGGTGCCGCGGTGCTCCTGGCGACCTCGGCCAGCGCCGGGACGACGCTCGGCGCCTCGGCGGCCGAGTCGGGTCGCTACTTCGGCACGGCCGTCGCGGCGAACAAGCTCAGCGACTCCACGTACGTCGGCATCCTCAACCGTGAGTTCAACATGGTCACGGCCGAGAACGAGATGAAGATCGACGCGACCGAGCCGCAGCAGAACCAGTTCAACTACACCAACGCGGACCGGATCGTCAACCACGCCCGCAGCCAGGGCATGCGCGTGCGCGGGCACACGCTGGCGTGGCACTCGCAGCAGCCGGGCTGGATGCAGAACATGTCGGGCAGCGCGCTGCGGTCGGCGATGCTGAACCACGTCACCAAGGTCGCCTCCTACTACGCGGGCAAGATCTACGCGTGGGACGTGGTGAACGAGGCGTTCGCCGACGGTTCCACCGGGGCGCGTCGTGACTCGAACCTCCAGCGGACGGGTGACGACTGGATCGAGGCCGCGTTCCGCGCCGCGCGGGCGGCGGACCCGAACGCGAAGCTCTGCTACAACGACTACAACACCGACGACTGGACCCACGCCAAGACCCAGGCCGTGTACCGCATGGTCCAGGACTTCAAGCAGCGCGGCGTGCCGATCGACTGCGTCGGCCTCCAGTCGCACTTCAACCCGCAGAGCCCGGTGCCGAGCAACTACCAGACCACGCTGCAGAACTTCGCCAACCTCGGCGTGGACGTGCAGATCACCGAGCTGGACATCGAGGGCTCCGGCAGCGCCCAGGCGGCCAACTACGAGCGCGTCGTCAAGGCGTGCCTGGCCGTGACCCGCTGCACCGGCATCACCGTGTGGGGCATCCGCGACAGCGACTCGTGGCGCGCCTCGGGCACCCCGCTGCTGTTCGACAGCTCGGGCAACAAGAAGGCCGCCTACACCTCCACCCTGAACGCCCTCAACGGCGGCGGCTCGACCGTGCCCACGTCGACCACGACCTCGACGACGTCCCCGACCGGCCCCACCACCACGACCACGATCCCCGGCCCGGGTGGCTGCACCGCGACGGTGTCGCTGAACTCCTGGAACGGCGGTTTCGTGGCCACGGTGAGGGTCACCGCCGGGTCGTCGGCGATCAACGGCTGGACGGTCACGGCCAACCTGCCGTCCGGCGCGACGGTCACCAACGCGTGGAACGCCGACCGCAGCGGCAACACCGGTGCCGTCCAGTTCCGCAACGTCAGCTACAACGGCCGCCTCGCCGCCGGGACGTCGACCGAGTTCGGCTTCCAGGGCACGGGTTCCGGCTCCGGCATCACGCCGACCTGCTCCGCCAGCTGATCACCACACGGGAACCCCGGTGCGGGACGCTCGCCGTCCC
>NZ_JBHYXZ010000232.1:0-10214 GCF_042752395.1 Actinosynnema sp. NPDC059335
GGGGGGGCGGCCGCCCCCCGGGGTCGCGGTGCCCCCCCCCGCCCCCCCCCCCGCACCGCGCCCCCCCCGCCGGCCGCCCCGCGGGGCCCGCGCCGCCGCCGTCGACGTGCGCGACGGCGACCTGGCCGTGTCCGGCGCACCGTGACCGGTGGTCCCGCGTCCCGCAGAGCCGCCGACCGCCCGACCGGGCGGACCGTCGAAGGGAGCCCCGTCGCCATGGCCGACCACTCGACCCACCGCGCCACCACCTCGGAGCACCGCGACCGGATCGACCAGCTCGACCGCGCCCTGATCCACCTGCTCGCGCTGCGCCGCGACCTGTCCTGGCAGGTCCAGCGGGAGCGCGTGGCGGGCGGCGGCCCGGCCGGCGACCCGGCCCGGGAGCGCGTGGTCGTGCGCCGCTACCTCGACGGGTTGGGCGAGGGCGGCTCGATCGTCGCCGCGGCCGTGCTCGGCCTGTGCCGGGGCGTGGACCTGCCGTCGCCGTCGGACGCGGTGCCGGTGCCGTGACCGCGTTCGGCCGCGCGGCGGACCCCCGAAGCCGGGGGGCCGGGGCCGGTGACGGCGCGTGTCGGTCGACGTGCCCCGGAAGTTGATCACCTGTCAGGGTGACGGCGGGGGTGCGCCGGCGGCGGGCCGCCACGACGGGGCGGCGCGGGGTCGACCGACCGGTCGTGGCGGTGTTCCCGCTGGTCGGCCCGGCCGTGCGAAGCGGGGGTGACGGCCGGGCCGGAGGGGTTCAGCGTCGCCAGTCGTTCGGGCGACCGAGGCGCCAGTCGTTGGGCCGGCCGGTGGTGGTGATCGTGACGGTGGTCATGCTCGTCTCCAGGGGTGCTCGACTGTGCGTGAGGGCTTGGTTACGGTGTCATCACCTTGTGTGAGGCGGTGACACCCATATGGTCGCTGGCGAACGACGACGGCGCGCATCCCCTCTGGGGTGGTTGTGCGGCTGGTCGCTGTGGCGGCTGCCGCGCGTCGTGTTGGTCTACGTGCTGGCCGTGGAGGTCGTGGCGGTGGCCGCGGTGGCGGCCGTCGCGACGCTGACCCCGGTGACCGGACGGCACTGGGCGTGGTTCGGGCTGCTGGCCGGCGCGGCGGTCGTGCACTTCGAGGCGGCCCGCGGCCTGGAGCGGGTGCGGGAGGTCGCGGCGGAGGGCAGCCCGTACGCGCACCCGCAGTCGATCTGGCTGTTCGCGGGCGTGCTCGTGCTCCCGCCGCCGCTGCTGGCCGCGCTGGTCGTGGTGAGCTACGGCTACGGGTGGGTGCGGATCTACCGGCGCAGCCCGCTGCACCGCAAGGTCTTCTCCGCCGCGACGGTGCTGCTGTCGTGCTGGTCGGCGGGCGCGATCCTGCTGGCCGTGCACCCGGACCCGACCACGCCGCACGCCGCGCAGCTCACCGGGCCGGTCGACCTCGGCGCGCTGGTGGCGGCCGGGGTCGCGTACTGGCTGGTGAACCTCGCGCTGGTGGTCGGCGCGATCCTGCTGTCCACGCCCGCCCGGCCGGGTCGCGACGTGCTCGGCCCGCTGAGCCAGCAGCTGGTGATCGCCGCGTCGATCGGCCTGGGCACGGGCCTCGCGGTCGTGCTGGTGACCGCGCCGTGGGTGGTGCCGGTGCTGGTCGTCACCATGCTGGGCATGCACCTGGGGCTGCTGCTCCCGGTCTACCGCGCCGCCGCCCGGGTGGACGGCAAGACCGGCACGCTGACCTCCGTGGCGTGGAGCGAGCGGGCCGCCGCCGAGCTGGGCCGCGCCAAGGCCACGGGCACGCCGATGGCGGTGCTCCTGCTCGACCTGGACCACTTCAGCCACATCAACAACACCCGCGGCCACCTGGCGGGCGACCACGCGCTGCGGGCCGTGGCGGCGGTGCTGCGCCGCCAGGTGCGCGACGCCGACCTGGTCGGCCGGTGGGGCGGTGAGGAGTTCGTGGTGCTGCTGCCGGGTGCGGACCCGGTCGTCGCCCGGCAGGTCGCGGAACGGATCCGCGCCGCAGTCCGGACGCCGCTGACCGACCTGCCCGACGCCGGGTTCGACGACGGGGGCGAGCTGCGGATCACCGCGTCGCTGGGGGTCGCGGCGTTCCCGCCGCACGGCGACACCGTGGACCGGCTGCTGCTGGCCGCCGACACCGCCCTGTACCGCGCGAAGAACAACGGACGGGACCGGGTCGAGACCGCCCCGGCCGGCGCCGTCGGCTGACCGGGATGGCGGAGGGGGCCGGTGGGCGCGGCTACCGCCGGGTGTTCGCCTCGGTCGAGTACCGCGCGCTGTTCGTCGCGCACGTCGTCTCCACGGCGGGCGACCAGTTCGCCCGCGTGGCGCTCACCGTGCTGGTGTTCCGCGACACCGGCTCCCCGGCGTGGGCGGCGATCACCTACGCGTTGACGTTCCTGCCCGACCTGGTCGGCGGACCGCTGCTGGCGGGGCTGGCCGACCGGTACCCGCGGCGGGCGGTGATGGTGTGCTCGGACGTGCTGCGGGCGGCGCTGGTCGCGCTCATGGCCGTGCCCGCGCTGCCGTGGCCCGCCGTGTGCGGCCTGCTCGTGCTGCTCCAGTTGGCGGGCGCGCCCGCGGTGCCGGCCCGGACCGCGCTGCTGCCGCACATCCTGCCCGGCCCGGCGTTCCGCGCCGGCGCCGCCGCGCTGTCGACCGTGAGCCAGGCCGCCCAGGTGGTCGGGTTCGCCGCCGGGGGCGTGCTCGTCCTCGCGGTGGGCACGAGCGGGGTGCTCCTGCTGGACGCCGCGTCGTTCGCGGTGTCGGCCGCGATCGTGGCGCGGTGGGTCCGGCCCCGGCCCGCGGCCGGTGGCGACGCGCCGGAGCGGCCGGGGTGGTGGCGTTCGGTGACGGCGGGGGCGGTCCTGGTGTGGCGCGACCGGCGGCTGCTCGCGCTGGTCGCCTTCGCCGCGCTGTCGGCGTTCTACATCAGCGGGGAGGCGCTGGCCGTGCCGCTGGCGGACCGGCTCGGCGGCGGCCCGGTCGCGGCCGGGCTGCTGTTCGCCGCCTTCCCGGCCGGGTGCGCCCTGGCGAGCCTGGTCGTGGCCGCGCTGCCGGAGGCCACCCAGCTGCGCGCCCTGCCCGCGCTCGCCGTGGCCACGAGCGCGCCGCTGGTCCTCGGCTTCCTGGACCCCGGTCTGGTGGTCCTGGTGGTGCTCCTGTTCGCGTCCGGCGCGGCGTCCAGCTACCACGCCATCGCCTCGCCCACCTTCGCCCTGTGGACGCCGGACGCGGCGCGCGGGCAGGTCTACGGGCTGGCCGTGACGGCGCTCAAGATCGCCCAGGGCCTCGGGGTGGCCGCCGCCGGGCTCGCCGCCGAGCAGGCCGCGCCGCACCACGTGGTGGCGGGCGGCGGGGTGCTCGGCGTGCTCGCCGCCCTGGCGGTGACCGTCCTGTGGCGTCGCAGCGGAGCCACCCGCGCCGGGCACGCGACCACCCGCTGAGCCGCACTTCCCCCGCCGGGGCCGGCGCGGGTTTGTGCACGTTCCCAGCATTTGGGGTCAGTCAGGGCTTGAGCCGGCCATCGCGGTGCGCTTTCATATTGTGCACGTTCACAGTCCGTCCGCCGCGGGCACCGCACCGTCGATCAAAGGAGATCGGATGTCCGGACCCATCCGGGCGGCTCAGGCCGCCCTCGCCCTGGCGGCCGCCGTGCTGCCGCTGACCACGCTCACCCCGGCCGTCTCCGCGGCCGGCACGCTCGGCATGCTCGGCGCCGACGTCTCGACCGCCCAACGCGCCCTGGACCTCGGCGCGAAGTTCTACGACGGCTCCGGCGTCGCCCGCGACCCGCTCGACATCCTCAAGGGCGTCGGCGTCAACTACGTCCGGCTGCGGGTCTGGAACAACCCGCGCAGCGGCTACAACAACAAGGACAAGGTCCTCCAGTACGCGCGCACGGTGAAGGCCAAGGGCCTCAAGCTGCTGGTCGACTTCCACTACTCCGACACGTGGGCCGACCCGGGCAAGCAGTACAAGCCGGCGGCCTGGGCCAACCACGGCATCGCCCAGCTCCAGACCGACGTCTACAACTACACCTACGACGTGTGCACCAGCCTCAAGGCACAGGGCACCACGCCGGACAGCGTGCAGATCGGCAACGAGATCAACGTCGGCATGCTGTGGAACGACGGCAAGGTCGTCAACAACGACTTCACCAACCTCAGCCTCCTGCTCAAGGCGGGGTACAACGCCACCAAGGCGTGCAACGGCGGCACCAAGGTCATGATCCACACGGCGAACGCCGACAGCCTCGACCACGCCCGCTGGTTCTACGACGGCATCAGGTCCAAGGGCGTCGCCTGGGACATCACCGCGCTGTCGTACTACTGCATGTGGCACGGCACGCTGAGCAACCTGTACAACGTCATCGCCGACATGCGCTCCCGGTACGGCAAGGACGTCGTGCTGGCCGAGACCGCCTACCCCTTCACCACCGGCAACGCCGACGGCACGGGCAACTCCATCACCACCGGGTGCTCGGGTTACGCGATGTCGTGGGAGGGCCAGGCCACGAACTTCGCCCACGTGCAGAACACGGCCCGCAACGCGGGGGCGATCGGCGTCTTCTACTGGGAGCCCACCTGGTACGCCGTGCCGGGCAACGGCTGGGACCCCGCCGACATCAACGGCAGCGGCAACGGCTGGGACAACATGGCGATCTTCAACTGGACGGGTCGGATCAACCCCCACGTGCGCTGGACCCCGTGACGCGGCCCGGGTGGGCGGTGCCGTGGCGCCGTCCACCCGAACCGGTCGCCGATCGCGCGAGCCGGTCCGACGCCGGCCGCCGGGAGCGGTGCGGCTGGACACCCCCCACTCGGCCGTTTGCGGCTCACCGGGATGCCGCCCGGCGGCGAGGCAAGGGCCGCTCACCGGGGCAAGGGCCGACAAGCCGAACCACCGGTGTGATGTCCGCGACCACCGCCAACGCGAAGATCGGTCTTGCTGTTGCAACTGACTTGCTGTTAGCTGCGACTGGCAATAGTTGACCTTCCCTGCCGAGGTGATGTGCGTGCGACGGCTGCTGATCGGTGTCGTGGTGGCGGTCGCGCTGGCCGCCGGGTGCACGTCGCCCGACGGCGGCGGGGCGGGCGACGACGGGCGGTCGATCGTGATCGGCGCGGGCGGCGAGCCGGAGAACCTGAACCCGATCCTGGGTTACGCGCCCGACGGCGCGTCGAAGATCTTCGACGGCCTGGTGGCCCGCGACGCCCGCCTGCACCTGGTGCCCGGCCTCGCGCGGGAGGTGCCGACCGTCTCGGCGGACGGGCTCACCTGGACCGCCACCCTGCGCGAGGGCGTCACGTTCACCGACGGCACGCCGCTGTCCGCCCAGGACGTGGTGTTCACCTACCGCGCCGTGCTGGACGGCGACAACGGCTCCACCATCGCGTCGCGGTTCGACGCCGTGGCCGACGTGACCGCGCCCGACGACCGGACCGTGGTGTTCCGCCTGTCCTACCCGTACGCGCCCTTCGCGCAGCAGCTCACCCTGGGCATCGTCCCGCGCAAGGCGTTCGACGGCGTGGACGTCGACAGCGCGCCGTTCAACACCGCCCCGATCGGCACCGGCCCGTACACCGTGGCGGAGTGGCGCAAGGGCGACCGGATCGTGCTCGAGGCCAACGAGGGCTACTGGGGCGGCGCGCCCGCGATCAAGACCGTGACCGTGGTGTTCGTGCCCGACGACAACGCCCGCGCCACGCGGATGGCGGCCGGGGAGTTCGACGGCACGGTGCTCCCGCCCAAGCTGGTGAAGTCCTACGCCGACCGGCCGGGCTACCGGGTCGTGCGCAACCCGTCCGCCGACTACCGCGGCCTCGGCCTGCCGTCCGAGCTGCCGTTCACCTCCGACCCGCGGGTGCGGCGGGCGATCAACCTCGCGCTCGACCGGCAGGCGATGATCGACGCCGTGCTCGCGGGCGCGGGCAAGCCGGCCGCGACGCCGATCTCGCCGCACCTGGCCGACTGGTACGACCCGATCGCCACGTTCCCGCACGACCCGGCCGAAGCCGGGCGGCTGCTGGACGAGGCGGGCTGGCGCAAGGGCCCGGACGGCGCCCGCTCGAAGGACGGGCAGCCCGCCCGGTTGCCGATCCTGTACCCGGCGGCGGACGTGCTGCGCAAGGAGCTGGCGCTGGCGACCGCGAGCGACATCGCGAAGCTGGGCGTGGACGCGCCGGTCGAGGCCACGACGTTCGAGCTGATGGTGCAGCGGCAGCGGGAGGCGGCGAGCGTCTGGGGCGGCGGCGACCCGTACGACCCGGACACGGCGGCCTACACGCTGCTGCACTCCCGGTACGCCGGCGCGCCCGGCTACGTGAACATGACGCTCTACCGCAACCCCGCCGTGGACCGGGCGCTGGACGCCGGGCGGCAGAGCACGGACCCGGCCACGCGCAAGCTGGCCTACGCCGACCTCCAGCGCGCCTACACCGCCGACCCGGCCTGGGCGTTCCTGGTGTTCCTCGACCACACCTACGTGCTGCGGGACCGGTGGGACGGCCAGGTCGAGCAGGTCGAGCCGCACGACCACGGCCTCGTGCACGCCGTGTGGTGGAACCTCGAGCGCTGGACGCCCAAGCCGTGACCACGACCCCGGTGGCGGCGACCCCGGCGAAGTCCGCGCGGAAGCGCCGCCGCGGTCGCGCGGTCGGCCTGCTGGTGCTGCGCCGGCTCGGGTTCGCGGTCCTGGTGGTGCCGCTGGTCGGGTTCGCGCTGTTCGTGCTGGCCAAGGCGTCGCCGTTCGACCCGGTCGAGCGCTACTTCGGGGTGCGGATCATCGGCGCGTCGCCGGAACGGGTCGCCCTGGTGCGGGAGAGCTGGGGCGTCGACCGGCCGGTGGTGGAGCAGTACCTGGCGTGGTTGCGGCACGCGGTCACCGGCGACTTCGGCGACTCGCTGTCGCTGCGGCAGCCGGTGGCGCAGGTGATCGGGGAGCGGCTCGGCTGGTCGGTGCTCCTGGTCTCGCTCGCGTTCGCGCTGGCCCTGCTGCTGGGGCTGGTGCTCGGGACGCTGGCGGCGTGGCGGCAGGGCGGGTGGCTGGACCGGTCGATCACGGCGGTGGCCTACGTGCTGGAGGCCGCGCCGGTGTTCTGGCTCGGCCTGGCCGCGCTGTCCGTGTTCGCGCTCGAACTGCGGTGGCTGCCCGGCGGCGGGCTCACCGACCCCGGCGCGGAACTCGGCGTCGGCCAGGTCGCCCGGCACCTGGTGCTGCCGGTGTCGGTGCTCGCGCTCTCGCACGCGCCCTGGTACGTGCTGTTCGTCCGGCAGGGCCTGCTGGAGTCGTTCACCTCGGACCACGTGATCGGGGCGCGGTCGCGCGGCCTGCCCGACCACCTGGTGGTGTCCGGGCACGCGTTGCGCACGTCCCTGCTGCCGTTCCTGACCCTGCTGGGCGCGCGGCTGCCCGAGCTGATCACCGGGGCGCTGCTGGTGGAGACCGTGTTCTCGTGGCCCGGCATCGCCCGCGCGACCGTGGACGCCGCGCTGGACGTGGACTTCGCGCTGCTGGGCGCGCTCACCGTGCTGGCCACGGCGGTGGTGCTGCTCGGCAACCTGCTCGCCGACGTGCTGTACGCGTTGGCCGATCCGAGGGTGGGCCTGGATGGTTGACAGCCGGGTGTGGCGGCCGGCGCCGCGGTCACGCGTCGCCGCCGCGAGCACGAACCGGTCACCGCGGCGGCGGCTGGTGCCCGCCGCGGTCGTGCTGGGCGTCCTGGTCACGGCGGCGCTGGTGGTGCCGCTCGTGGTGGACCTCAACCAGCAGCACGTGGACCTCGCGTCGGCCTCCCTGCCGCCGTCGCCGGCGCACCCGTTCGGCACCGACGAACTGGGCCGGGACGTGCTGTTGCGCTGCGTCTACGCGTTGCGGGTGTCCCTGGGCGTCGGGTTGTTCGCCGCGCTGATCTCGTCCGTGGTCGGCACGGCCGTGGGCGCGCTCGCGGGCGCGGTCGGCGGTTGGCTGGACCGCGTGCTGATGCGGCTGGTCGACGCGGTGGCGTCGGTGCCGCACCTGCTGCTCGGGATCGTGATCGTGGCGGTGCTGCGGCCCAGCCTGACCGCCGTGGTGATCTCGATCGGCCTGACGCACTGGCTGACCTCGGCACGGATCGCGCGCTCGGAGATCCTGTCGCTCCGCGGCCGCCCGTTCGTGGACGCCGCGGTCGTCGGCGGCTCGTCCCGCACCCGCGTGCTCGTCCGGCACCTGCTGCCGAACATCGCGCCCCAGGTGCTGCTCGCCACCACGTTGATGGTGCCGCACGCGGTGTGGCACGAGACCGCGTTGTCGTTCCTCGGGCTGGGGCTGCCGCCGCACTCCGCCAGCATCGGCAACATGATCAACGACGCGCAGCGGTCGCTGCTCTCCGGCGGCTGGTGGATGTCGCTCGCGCCGGGCGTCGTCCTCGTCGCCGCCACGCTCGCCGTGTCCGGGCTGAGCGGGGTGTGGCGGGACCGGCTCAACCCCCGGCGCAGGTCGGAGCTGTCGTGGTGACCGAACTGGTGCTCGACCGGGTGTCCGTGCGGTTCCGCCTGCCCGGCGCGACCGTCGCGGCCGTGGACGGCGTGTCGTTGCGGGTGCGGCCGGGCGAGTGCGTCGCGCTCGTCGGCGAGAGCGGCTGCGGCAAGAGCGTGCTGGCCAACGCGCTGCTGGGGTTCCTGCCCGGCAACGCCCAGACCTCCGGGACGGCCACCCTGACCGGCGACGGGCCCCCGCTGGACCTGCTCGGCACGTCCGACGCGGTGCTCGCCCGCACGGTCCGCGGCCGGCGCATCGGCCTGGTCCCGCAGAGCCCGGCGGCCCACCTCACCCCCGTGCGCACGGCTCGCGCCCAGCTCGAAGAGGTGGTGCGGGTGCACCACCCGGACGACCCCTCGCCGCGCGACCGGGCCCACCGCGTCGCCGCCCGCGCCGGCCTCTCCCCCGACGACCTCGACCGGTACCCGCACGAGCTGTCCGGCGGCATGGCGCAACGCGTCGCCAACGCGCTCGCGCTGGTCGGGGACCCGTGGCTGCTGATCGCCGACGAGCCCACCACCGGCCTCGACCGGCACCTGGTCGACGGCCTGATCGAGGAGTTCCGCCGCATGGTCGCCGACGGCCGCGCCGTCCTGCTCATCACGCACGACCTGGCCGCCGCCCAGCGCGTCGCCGACCGGATCGCGGTCATGTACGCCGGGCGGGTCGTCGAGGTCGGGCCGGCGGGCGCGGTGCTCGACGCGCCGCGCCACCACTACAGCCGCGGCCTGGTCGACGCCCTGCCCGACCGCGCGTTCACCCCGATCCCCGGCCAGCCGCCGCTGCTCACCGACCTGCCGCCGGGCTGCGCGTTCGCGCCGCGCTGCCGGCAGGCGGCCGCCGTGTGCGCCTCGCGCCCGACCCTCACCGACGGCGAGCACGCCGTCGCGTGCCACCTGCCGTGCTGACCGCCGACGCGATCACCGCCGGCTACGACCGCCGCCACCCGGTGCTCACGGACTTCAGCCTGACCGTCCACCCGGGACGGACGGTGGGCCTGGCCGGTCCGAGCGGCAGCGGCAAGTCGACGCTGGCCCGCGTGCTGGCCCTGCTGCACCGGCCGTTCGCCGGGGTCGTGCGCCTCGACGGCGTGCCCGTGACCGGCTACCGGCACCGCGCGCCGCGGGCCACCCGCACCCGCATCGGCGTCCTGTTCCAGCAGCCGCGCCTGTCGGTCGACCCGCGGCTGACGCTGCGGGCGGCCATCGCCGAACCGCTGCGCGCCAACGGCCGCCCGGTCGACGCCGTGGAGGAACTGGCCGACCTGGTGATGCTGACGCCGGAACTGCTGCTCCGCCGCCCGCACGAGGTCAGCGACGGCCAGCTCCAACGCGCCTGCCTGGCCCGCGCCCTCGCGCTGCGCCCCGACTACCTGCTGTGCGACGAGATGACCACCATGCTCGACGCCTCCACCACCGCGGCACTCGTCGGGGTCATCCGCGACTACCAGCGGCGGACCGGCGCGGGCGTGCTCGCCGTCTCGCACGACGCCGTGCTGCTGGACCGCTGGGCCGACGACGTGGTGACCGTGGGCTCCCCCGCGGCCGGTTAGTTGGGCGGCATCCCGGAACCCGCCGACCTCGGCCGGCCGGATCGACGGCATCCCGGAACCGGCCGGCCGGACCGGCGGCGTCCGCGAACCGGCCGGCCGGCCGGCGGCGTCCGCGAACGGCCGGGCGGTGGCGGTCGGAGAACGC
>NZ_JBHYXZ010000233.1:0-1721 GCF_042752395.1 Actinosynnema sp. NPDC059335
CTCTTTCTTCTCTCTCTATCTTTATATCAACACCCCCCCACTCCACCCCCCCCGCCCCCCCCCCTGCCCCCCCGCGCCCCCCCCCGAGCTGGTGGACACGTTGACGTGCGTGTGGTTGCGCTCGGTCTACGGGATCGGCGAAGGGGACCGGCGCGGGTAGCGCGGTCACGGCCCGGCGGCCGTGCTGGGGGAGGGGTCCGCGTACCGGGCGGCGATCGCGGCGGCGCGGTCGTGCAGGGCGGCGCGCAACCAGTGCGGCGACAGGGCTTCCGCGCCCGCGGCCAGTTGCCACAGCGCCCACTGCGCGTGGCGCGCGTCCTGGAAGGTGACCTCCAGCCGCAGCCGGCCGTCCTCGTCCACGTCCTCGGCCAGCACGGCCACCGCCGTCGCCAGCAGCTCCTCCCGCCGCGCCGGGTCCAACCGCACCAGGACCGCGACCTGGTCGCCGCCGGCCCGGAACCGGGCGCCGCGCTCCTGCCAGGCCCGACCCAGGTCCACCCGCTCGGCGCGCCGGGCCGGTTCGTCCAACTCCTCGGCGGCCAGGACCCGGGACAGCCGGTAGGTGCGGTCCTCGCCGGACCTCGTGGCCAGCAGGTAACCCTGCTCGCGCACGGTGACCAGGCCGATCGGGTCCACCGTGCGCCACCGCGGCGGCTGACCGGCGGCCGCGTACCGGATGCGCAGCCGCCGCCCGGCGACCACGGCGCGCCGCACCTCCGCCACGATCGCGTCCGGCACCTCCTCGGCGACCACGCGGCGGGAGAGCAGATCGGTCTCCGGGTCGACGAGCAGCCGCTCGGCCACGCCCGTCGCGGTCGCCCGGTGGCCCTCCGGCAGCGCGTCGACCACCTTGAGCATCGCGGACGCGAGCGCCGAGCCCAGGCCGAACGCCTGCGCGCCGCGCCGCGACCCGGCGACCAGCAGGGCGAGGGCCTCGTCGTGGTTCAGCCCGGTCAGCTCGGTCCGGAAACCGGGCAGCAACGCGAAACCGCCGTGCCGCCCGCGCTCGGCGTAGACCGGGACGCCGGCCGCGGACAACGCCTCCACGTCCCGCAGCACGGTCCGCGTGGACACCTCCAGCTCGCGCGCCAACGTGGCCGCGGACAACCGACCGTGCCGGCGCAGCAGCAGCACCAGCGAGACCAACCGGTCGGCGCGCACCCGGGAAGGCTAACGGAATACACGACAGGGGATGTCGTGATTCGTTGCGAGGCTCTGCCCACGACGTGCTGTCGACCGGATCGAGGTGGAGCTGAAGTGGCTGTGGAACGAACGGCGGTCAACCCGTGGCCGTGGTCGGTGGAGCTGGGGTACGACCAGGGCCAGGTGGTCTCCGGGCACACCCGGACGCTGTACTGCGCCGGGCAGACCGCGACGGGCGGGGACGGGCGGCCCCGGCACGCGGGCGACCTGGCGGCGCAGCTCGCGCTGAGCCTGGACAACCTGGAGGCCGTGCTCGCCGGGGCGGGGATGTCGCTGGCGAACCTCGTGCGGCTGAACGTGTACACCACGGACGTGGACCTGCTCTTGCGGCACTACGGCGTGCTGGCGTCGCGGCTGGGCGCGGCCGGGGTCGCGCCGGCCACGACGATGCTCGGGGTGTCGCGGCTGGCGATCCCCGCCCTGGTGGTCGAGCTGGAGGGCACCGCCGTCGCCTGACGCCACCCCCGCCCGCCCCCCCCCGCCCGGCCCCCCGCGCCCGCGCGCGCGGGGGCCCCGGG
>NZ_JBHYXZ010000233.1:1731-10064 GCF_042752395.1 Actinosynnema sp. NPDC059335
GGGGGGGGGGGGGGGGGCGCGCGCGCGCGGGCGCGCCGCGCGCGCGGGGGCGCCCCCCCCGGCCGCCCCCCCCCCCCCCCGGCCGGGCAGTGGGCCGGCAGTGGCCGGTCGCCCGCGCCCGGGTGGGCGGCGGCCGGGTCATCGCGCCGGAGCGGGCGGCGGCGGTCGGACCCCCGACCACTCCCGCCCCGGCGCCACCGGGGTTCACCGGGTCGGGCGGAACCAGGTGCCGTCCGTCGCCGGGCGGTGGCCCAGGGCCCGGTAGACGGCGTCCACAAGGGACTGACCGCGGTCGTTCACGCCCACGCCCGGCCCCATCTTCGTCATCGCGTACCCGAACGACATCCGCGCGCCGGGGTCGGCGAAGCCGAGCGACCCGCCCATCCCCGAGTGCCCGAACGCGTCCTCCGACATCAGCACCCCGCGCTCCACCGCGGGCAGGTGCCGGTTCCCGACCGACTTGGCGAACCCGAGCGAGAACCGGGTCGGCGCGAGCAGCATCCGGTCGGCCCCCGCCGACACCACCCCGGACATGACCGGCAGGTGGGCCTCGTCCACCAGCCGCACGCCGTTGTACTCGCCGCCCAGCGCCAACGGCCGGTACATCTGCGCCAGGCCGCGCGCGTTGCTCATCCCGCCGACCGAGCCGAACTGCGCCGCGTGCGCCGCACGGCTGTCCGACGCCGCCAGGTACCCGCCGGTGTTGGTCACCAGCAGCGCCTGCATCGACGTCGGGTCGGCCGCCGCCGCCGACATGGCCGGCGGCTCCCCGCCGCGGTCCGCCGGGATGGTC
This sequence comes from Actinosynnema sp. NPDC059335, assembly GCF_042752395.1. Taxonomy (NCBI): domain Bacteria; kingdom Bacillati; phylum Actinomycetota; class Actinomycetes; order Pseudonocardiales; family Pseudonocardiaceae; genus Actinosynnema; species Actinosynnema sp. NPDC059335. Next base: position 2,525 of record NZ_JBHYXZ010000233.1, read on the forward strand.
GGCGCGACCAGCGGCTCCAGGTCCTCGGGCAGGGTCAGCCAGAAGTCGAGCCCCAGCGGGCCGGAGACCTCCTTCTCGAAGAACTCCGCCGGCCACAGGCCGGACACCCGGCGGACCACCTCGCCGACCAGGTGGCCGAACGTCAACGCGTGGTAGCCGTGCGCCGTGCCCGGAGCCCAGAACGGCTCCTGCCGGGCCAGCAGCCCCGTCATCAGCTCCCAGTCGAGCATCCCGCCCGGCGGCACCGGCGCGCGCACCGCGGCCAGCCCCGCCTGGTGCGCCAGCAGGTGCCGCACCAGCGTGCCGTCCTTGCCGTGCCGCCCGAACTCCGGCCAGTACCGCACCACCGGCGCGTCGAGGTCCAGCTCTCCCCGCGACGCCAGCACGTGCGCGCACAACGCCGTCGCGCCCTTGGTGCACGACCAGACGTGCGTGACGGTGTCCTCGGTCCACGGCCGCCCGCCCGCGTCACCGCCCCACAGGTCCACCACGGTCTCGCCGTCGACCGTCACGTGCACGCCCGCGCCCACCTCGCCCCGCTCGGCGAAGTTGCGTTCGAACTCGGCGCGGACTTCGGCGAACTCGTCGGCGCAGGTGCCCTCGACCGTCATCGGCCCTCCCGGTGCGGCAGTCGTGTGCCGCCATGTCAGCACCGTGAGCCACGACACGTGAGTAGGGAAACCTCAGTCGGTAGGGTGGTGGGCCCAACGCCGGGAGGTCGCCCTTGTCGCCTTTCTTCGGCCGGGAGAGCGAGCTGGCGGCCGTGTTCGACGCGGTCGGGCGCGTGCCCGCCGCCGGGTTGGTGGCCGTGGTGGTGTCCGGCGAGCCGGGCATCGGCAAGTCCAGCCTGCTGGCCGAGACGGGCCGCCGGCTGCGGGACCGGGGCCGCGCGGTGGCCGCCGCCGAGTCGGACGACGTGAGCAGGCGCATCCCGTACGCGGCCGTGGCGACGGCGCTGCGCTCGGTGCCGGCCACCGACGACGTGCGGGCCGCGGTGGCCGCGCTCGACCTCACCTCCACCCCCGACGCGACCTGGTTCGGCCGGTCCTGCGAGCTGGTCGCCCGCGCGCTGACCGGGCTCGCCGCCGACCGGCCCGCCGCGCTGCTGCTGGACAACTTCGACCAGGTGGACGACGACTCGCTGGCCATGCTCGCCGTGGTGCTGCGCCGCGTCACCGCCGCGCCGCTGGTGCTGGTCACGGCGGTGCGCGAGCACCACCGCAACCCCGGCGTCGAGGAGCTGCTGGACCGGCTCGAACGGCACGCCGAGGTGGTGCGCGTGCGGCTGGCGCCGCTGGGCGGCGACGAGGTGGCCCGGATCGTGGAGACCGTGCTCGGCACGCCGGTGGACGACGGCCTGGCGCACGAGGTGTGCCGGCGCGCGGACGGCAACCCGTTCTTCGCGGTGGAGATCGCCCGGTCGCTGCGCGAGCTGGACCTGGTGGCGGTGGACGGCGACCGGGCCAGGCTCGCCGTGTCGCCCTCGGCGATCCGGCTGACCCGGCGCGACGCCGTGCTGCGGCGGGTCGCGCCGCTGGACCGGGACACCCGGGCGGTCGCCCGCGCGGTGTCGATCTTCCGGCGGGTGCGGCTGGACCAGATCGGTTTGCTCGCGCGCGTGTCGTCGCTGCCCGAGGACGTCGTGGTGGACGCGTTCGACGGGTTGCTGCGGGCGCACATCGTGGTGCGGGACGACGACCGCGGGTACCGGTTCTCGCACGCGCTGGTCGGCGAAGCGCTCTACCAGGAGATCGGGCCGGCCCAACGCCGCCACCTGCACAGCCTGATCAGCGCCCGGCTGCTGGACGACCGGGCGCGCGGGCTGGCGGTCGACGAGATGGAGCTGGCCTGGCACCTGGCCGAGTCCGCGCCGCCCGGCGACCTGCGCGCGGTGCGGGTGATGGCGCAGGCCGCGGCGGCGAACCGGGCCACCGCGCCGGAGGCGGCCGCGGCGTTGTGCGCGCGGGCGCTGGAGCTGCTGCCGGTGGCCGCGCCGGAACGCGCCGCGCTGCTGGCCTCGCAGTGCCGGGCGCTGGCGCACGCGTCCCGCCCGGCCGCCGCCGTCGCGCCGGGCCTCGCCGCCCTGGCGGAGCTGCCGCCGGGACCGGAGCGGTCGCGGTGCGCGCTGGTGGTGCTGAGCAGCCTGTTCCTGGTCGGCCGGCTGGACGAGGCGGTGCGGCTGGCCGACGCCGAGGTGCGGGCGGGCGACGCGCCGGCCGCGTTGCACGCGCAGCGCGCCTTGCTGCTGGTGTTCACCGGGCGGCACGCGGAGGCGCTGGAGGCGGTGGACCGGATCGAGGCCATGCCGCTCGGCTCCGGCGCGGAGGGCGTGGTGGTGTTCGGCCGGCTGGTCGTGATCACGTCGATGCTGCTGCGGCACGACCGGACGGTCGAGTACGCGAACCGCGCGCTGGCCTCGGCGGCGGGGTCGCCCGCGCTGGAGTTGCAGGCACTGGCGGTCGGCGCGTCGACCGGCGCGCTGGCCGGGCTGGTGCACGACGCGTCGTGGCGGCTGCGGCGGGCCGAGGAGCTGCGGGAACGGGCCGGTGAGCACGCGTTCCGCGGCGAGCTGGAGCTGGCGCGGGCGGCGTCGGAGTGGTTCGGCGGGGCGTGGGACGCGTGCCTGGAGCGGGTCGGCCGCGCGGCGGCGGAGCTGGAGTCGCGGCAGGAGCTGATGATGCTCGACGGGCTGCGCGCGATCGAGCTGGAGGTGCGGACGTGGCGCGGCGAGCTGGACGTGGCCGCCCGGCTGGCCGCGCTGCCCGCCCCGACCAGCCCGAACATGTCCGGGCTGCACGCGCTGGCGCTGGCCGGCTACCTGGCCGCGCGCGGTGACGTGGAGGGCGCGCGGCGCACGCTCCTCCAGGCCGCGGGCGACGGGCTGAACGCCTACGGCGGCCTGCTGCTGGGCCGCCTGGTCGACCTGGACCTGGCGCACGACCGCACGGAGGACGCCCGGCGGACCGTGAGGTGGCTGCGGTCGCTGCCCGCGGACCGGGTCGCGCCCTGGACCGAGGTGACCGCGCGGCGGGCGGTCGGGCTCTGCGAGGCCGACGCCGGTGCGCTGCGGGAGGCGGTCCGGGAGGCCGAGGCGGGCGGGCTGGTGTTCGAGCGCGCCCGGGCGCAGTTGGCGCTGGGCCTGGTGGACCGGTCCGCCGTGGCGGAGCTGCTGGACGCCTACGCGGTGTTCCAGCGGTTGGGGGCGCACGGGCTGCGGCGGCAGGCGGGCGGGCGGTTGCGGGAGCTGGGCGCGAAGGTGCCGCGGGCGCGGGCCAAGGCCCGCGGCGTGTTGACGGCGGCGGAGGAGAACGTCGCCCGGCTCGTGCAGCAGGGCATGCGGAACCGGGACATCGCGGCCGCGCTGCACTACAGCCCGCGCACGATCGAGGTCTACCTGTCCCGGATCTACGCCAAGCTGCGGGTGTCGTCGCGGCTGGAGCTGGCGCGGGTGCTGGACGGGCGCGCTTAGTTGTTGTGGAGTCCGCACTAACCGGGCCGCGGGGCGGCGGTGTTGCCTGGGGCGCGTGAGTTCCGGCGTGCGGCGGTCGAGGTGCGGTGGGGTTGCGGGGCCCGATGCGTAAGGCGTACACGACGTGCCCGCTGTGCGAGGCCACCTGCGGTCTGGAGCTGACCGTGTCGGGCGACCGCGTCGTCGGGGTGCGCGGCGACCGGGAGGACCCGTTGAGCGGCGGGTTCCTGTGCCCGAAGGGCGCGTCGCTGGGCGCGCTGGACGCCGACCCGGACCGGCTGCGCACGCCCGTCGCCCGGCGGGGCGGCGACTGGGAGGCGGTGGGCTGGCGCGAGGCGTTCGAGCTGGTCGACGCGCGCCTCCGGGCGGTGATCGCCGAGCACGGCCGGGACGCGGTCGCGCTGTACCTGGGCAACCCGACGGTGCACTCGCTGGCCGGCGGCCTGTACGCGGCCGGGCTGCGCAAGGCGCTGGGCTCGCGCAACGTGTTCACCGCCGCGACCGTCGACCAGATGCCCAAGCACGTGGCGTGCGGGCTGATGTACGGGGGCATCTTCACCATCCCGGTGCCGGACGTGGACCGCACCGACTTCCTCCTGGTGCTCGGCGCGGACCCGTTCACCTCCAACGGCAGCCTGTGGACCGTGCCCGACGCGCCGGGCCGGTTGAAGGCGCTGCGCGCCCGCGGCGGCGCGTTCGTCGTGGTGGACCCGCGGCGCACCCGCACCGCGGCGGCCGCCGACGCGCACCTGCCGATCGTGCCGGGCACCGACGTGTTCCTGCTGTTCGCCATGGTCAACGAGCTGTTCGCGGCGTCGCTGGTGGACCTCGGGGCGCTCGCGCCGCACGTGGCGGGCGTGGCGGAGGTGCGGCGGCTCAGCGAGCCGTTCACGCCCGAGGCGGTGGCGTCGCGGTGCGGGATCGCGGCGGCGGAGATCCGGGCGCTGACCCGGCGGCTCGCCAAGGCGCCCCGCGCGGCCGTGTACGGGCGGATCGGCACCACGGCGGTCGGGTTCGGCACGGTCACGAGCTGGCTGGTCGACGTGCTCAACGTCCTCACCGGCAACCTGGACCGGCCCGGCGGCGCGATGTTCCCGCTGCCCGCGCACGCGCGGCGGGGCGTCGGGACGGGGAAGGGCTTCACCACCGGGCGGTGGCGCAGCCGGGTGCGCGGGCTGCCCGAGGTGGCGGGCGAGCTGCCCGCCGTCACGCTGGCCGACGAGATCACCACACCGGGGGACGGACAGGTGCGGGCGCTGGTCACGGTGGCCGGCAACCCGGCGCTGTCCGTGCCCAACTCGGCCCGGCTCGACGCGGCGCTGGCCACGCTGGACTTCATGGTGTCGGTCGACCCCTACCTGAACGAGACCACCCGGCACGCCGACGTGATCCTGCCGCCACCTCCGCCCAGCCGCCGCGCGCACTACGACCTGGCGTTACTGTCGCTGTCGGTGCGCAACGTGGCCAAGTTCTCCCGCCCCGCCGTGCCGCTCGGCCCCGACGAGGTCGACGAGGGCGAGATCCTGCTCCGGCTGACCGCGATCCTCGCCGGCCTCGGCCCGGACGCCGACCTCGAAGCGCTCGTCGGCCTGACCGGCGAGTCGGGGCGCACCCGCGAGGAGCGGCTGCTGGACGCCCGGCTGCGGTCCGGGCCGTACGGGCTGACGCTGGACGACCTGCTCGACCGGCCGCACGGCGTCGACCTCGGTCCGCTGACCGGCCGCCTGCCGGAGGTCCTGCGCACGCCGTCGGGCCGGGTCGAGCTGTGCCCCGGGCCGATCGCGGCCGACGTGCCCCGCGTGCTGGCGGCCCTGCGCGCGCCGGTCGAGGGCCTGGTGCTGATCGGCCGGCGGCACCTGCGGTCGAACAACTCGTGGCTGCACAACGTGCCCGCCCTGGTGAAGGGCAGGCCGGTGTGCACGCTGCTGGTGCACCCGGCCGACGCCGCGCGGCTCGGCCTGGCCGACGGCGGCGCGGCCCGGGTGACGTCCCGCGTCGGCGAGGTCGTGGCCACCGTGGAGGTCAGCGCCGACGTGGCCGCCGGGGTGGTCAGCCTGCCGCACGGCTGGGGCCACGACCGGCCCGGCACCCGCCTCGCCACCGCGCGGGCGCACCCCGGCGTCAACGCCAACCTGCTCACCGACGACCTGGCCGTGGACCCGCTGTCCGGCACCGCCGTGCTGAACGGGGTCCACGTGCACGTGTCCCCAGCCGAATGAGGAGCACCACCATGCCCGTGACTGCGGCGCGCGTCATCGCCGACCTGCCCTTCGTGGCCGCCCAGGCGCACGACGACCGGGTGGCCTGGCGCCACCGGCGGGACGGGCGGTGGCAGGACCTGACGTTCACCGAGGTCGCCGAGTGGGTCATGGAGCTGGCGTCCGGCCTGGTGCACCTCGGCGTGCGGCCCGGCGACCGGGTGTGCGTGCTGGCGGACACCCGGGTGGAGTGGTCGGCGGTGGAGCTGGCCGTGCTCGCGGCGGGCGGCATCGTGGTGCCGATCTACCCGTCCAGCGCGCCGGAGGAGTGCGCGTGGATCATCGGCGACTCCGGCGCGGTGCTGCTCGTCGCGGAGGACGAACGGCAGCGGGCCAAGGTCGAGTCCGTCCGCGACCAGGTGCCGGGGCTGCGGGACGTCGTGGTCATCGACGACGGCGGGCTGGACGAGCTGCGGTCGCGCGGCCGGACGTCGCCGGTCCCGGGCGAGCTGGACGACCGCCGCGCCGCGATCGACCCGGACGACCCGACCGTGATCATCTACACCTCGGGCACCACCGGGCCGCCCAAGGGCTGCGTGCTGACCAACCGGAACTGGTTGACCATGTGCCGGCTCAGCGAGGAGCTGGACTACGTGCTGCCGGACGACGTGGCGTACCTGTTCCTGCCGCTGGCGCACGTGTTCGCGCAGATCGTGCTGCTGTCCGCGCTCAACACCGGGCACGCGCTCGCGTTCTACGGCGGCGACACGTCGCGGGTCGTGGCGGAGCTGGCGGAGGTGCGGCCGACGTTCCTGCCGTCCGTGCCCCGGATCTTCGAGAAGATCTACACCGCCGCCACGGCCGGCGTGCCGGAGGAGCGGTTGCGGCAGGCCGTGCGGGTCGGGCTGGCGGTGCGCGGGCTGCGGGCCGGGGGCCGACCGGTGCCGCCCGACCTGGCCGCCGCGTTCGAGCAGGTGGAGCCGGTGTTCGCCAAGGTGCGGGCGATCTTCGGCGGGCGGCTGCGGCAGGCGTTGTCCGGTGCCGCACCCATCTCGGTCGAGGTGCTGGAGTTCTTCTCGGCGGCCGGCGTGCCGGTGCTGGAGGGCTACGGCATGAGCGAGTCGACCGGGGTCGGCACGGTCAACACGGTGGCGCGGCACAAGCTCGGCTCGGTCGGCACGTTCGGCATGGCGGGGCTCCAGGTGAAGCTGGCCGACGACGGCGAGATCCTGATGAGCGGGCCGCACGTGTTCGCGGGCTACTGGAACAACCCCGCCGCCACCGCCGAGGTGCTGACCGACGGCTGGCTGCGCACCGGCGACCTGGGCGAGATCGACGAGGACGGCTTCGTCACCATCACCGGGCGCAAGAAGGACATCATCATCACCGCCGGCGGCAAGAACATCGCCCCGGCCAACGTCGAGAACCAGCTCCGCCAGTCCCGGTGGATCTCGCACGCGGTCGTGTACGGCGACCTCAAGCCGTACCTCGTCGCGTTGATCACCCTGGACCGGGACGAGATCGTGCCGTGGGCGCAGGCCCGGGGCCTGCCGACGGACCTGCCGTCCCTGGTCCGGACGGACGAGGTGCGGGCGCTCGTGCAGGGCGTGGTGGACGAGGCGAACTCCCACTTCGCCACCGTCTCGCAGGTCAAGCGCTTCACCCTGCTGGACCGCGACCTGAGCCAGGACGACGGCGAGCTGACGCCGACGTTGAAGGTGAAGCGCAAGACCGTGCACCGGGCGCACGCCGAGCTGTACGACTCGCTCTACCGCTGATCGACCGTCCCCGGCCCCCCCCCCCCCCCGCGCGGGGGGGGGCGGGGGGGGCGCGCCGCCGCCGCCGCCGCGGATGTGCCGGGGGATGAGGGGGC
>NZ_JBHYXZ010000234.1:0-9906 GCF_042752395.1 Actinosynnema sp. NPDC059335
TGTCAAGGGGGCGGTTCCGGCGCAAGGTGCGGTAGGGGTGGGAGTGCCCCCTTGACACGCGCGGTAGGGCTGCGCCAGGTCGGCGGGATGACACGAAGCCCTGGTCTGTTCGTGGCGAACGGACCAGGGCTTCGGGGTGGGCGGGTCGGGGGCGGGGGTGGCGGGGGTCGTCCGGGTCAGGCGTGGGCTTGTTCGGTGGTGGACCAGGTGCCGCCCCAGCCGGGCGGGTTCTCCAGGATGGCGAAGGCGGTGCCGGTGGGGTCGGCGATGGCGGCGACGTGGCCGGTCGGGACCTCGCGTGGGGGGATGAGGACGGTGCCGCCCAGGGCGGTGGCGTCGGCGGCGGCGCGGGTGGTGTCGGGGACGGCGTAGTAGCAGGTCCAGCCACCGGGGGCGGTGAGGCGGCCGGCGACGGGGCGGCGGTCGTCGGCGGTGGTGGCGTCGTAGAGGGTGAAGTCGGCGTCGGGGTCGCGGACCTGCCAGCCCAGTGCGGTGGCCCAGTAGTCGTCGTCCGCGGGGCCGCCCATGAGTTCGACCCAGCAGGGTTCGCCGGGGCGGGGCGGGGGTGCCCAGGGGCCGTGCAGGACGCGGCCGGTGTCGGTGGCGGCGCCGTCGGGGAGGTCGCGGGTGTCGGTGGCGGCGAAGACGAGCCGGCGGCCGGGGTCGCCGGGGCGGACGTGGGTGGCGAGGCGGTCGCCGACCCAGCCGGTGAACGAGCCGTCGGGTTCGGCGATGATCACCCAGCCGAGGAGCCGGGCGTAGAACTCGGCGACGGGTTCGGGGGTGGGGGTGGTCAGTTCGACGCGGCGGACACCGCGTGCGGGGCTGTCGGGGGTACCGGGCACGGCGGTGGTTTCCCATCGGGGGCGGGGGTCAGGAACGCGCCCCATCCTCCGCACCGGCCAGGCGTGGCGACAATGCTCCGTTCGGCCGCTGCGGGTGGTCCGGGAGGACCTGGGCGAGCGGGATGGGGCGGCCGAGGTGGAAGCCCTGGCCGATGCGCACGCCGAGGCGGACGAGGGCGTCGACCTGGGCGGGGCGTTCGACCCATTCGGCGACGGCGGACAGGCCGAGGCCCTGGGCGATCTGGACGATGCCGGCGACGAGGACGGCGTCGGTGGAGCGTTCGTCGATGCCGCGCACGAACTCGCCGTCGATCTTGATGCCGGTGATGGGCAGGTGCTTGAGGTGGACGAAGGACCCGAACCCGGAGCCGAAGTCGTCGAGGATGATGCGGCAGCCGAAGCCGCGCAGTTGCAGGGCCAGGGCGCGGGCGGCGTCGAGGTTGGTGACGGCGGCGGTCTCGGTGATCTCCAGGCCGAGGCGGCCGGGTGCGACGCCGGCGGTGGCGAGGCGGTCCAGGACGAACCCGCCGAAGTCCTCGTCCTCGAGGGTGCGGCCGGAGACGTTGACGTTGAACCGCAGGTCGGGGTCGGGGTGGCGGACGAGGGCGTCGATGGCGGTGGACAGCACCCACCGGTCGATGTCCAGGACGAGGTCGGAGCGTTCGGCCTCGGGCAGGAACTCGGCGGGCCCGAGGTAGGGGGTGCGGCCGTCCTCCAGGCGCAGCAGCAGTTCGTGGCCGAGGGTGCGGCCGGTGGCCAGTTGCACCATGGGCATGGCGTGCAGGACGAGGCCGCCGTGGTCGAGGGCGGCGCGCAGCCGGTCGAGCACGGAGACGCGTTTGGCGGTGTCGGCGTAGTGGCCGGGTTCGTAGACGGTGACGCGGTTGCGGCCGGCGGCCTTGGAGGCGTAGAGGGCGAGGTCGGCGTTGGCGAGGACGAGTTCCCAGGTGTCGCCGGGCCCGTACTCGGCGACGCCGGTGGACACGGTGATGCTGCGGGCGGCGCCGACCAGCGGGAGGGCGGCGACGGCGTCGCGCAAGCCTTCGGCGACGCGGGCGGCGTCGGCGGTGCCGGCGCCGGGTAGGACGACGGCGAACTCGTCGCCGCCGAGCCTGCCGATGAGCTGGCCCGGCGCGAGCCGGGACCGCAGGGCGGAGGCCAGGGCCTTCATCAGCCGGTCGCCGACGGCGTGGCCGCGCAGGTCGTTGACGTCCTTGAAGTTGTCCAGGTCGAGCAGCAGCATCGCGCCGGGGCCGCCGCCGGCGAGCTGCCGTTCGAGTTCGCGGGTGACGGCGCGCCGGTTGGCCAGGCCGGTGAGCGGGTCCTGTTCGGCCAGGGCGAGCAGTTCGTCGTGGACGCGGCGGGCGCGGGTGATGTCGTGGGCGGTGCCCAGCACGCGCAGGGGGACGCCGTCCTCGTCGGCGACGACCTCCCCGAAGCACTCGAACCAGCGTTCGACGCGGTCGTCGCCGATGATCATGCGGTGGGTGTAGGAGAACCCGGCCCCGGAGCGCATGGCCTCCTCGAGGGTGGCCTGGATCATCGGCAGGTCGTCGGGGTGGACGTGGGCGGCGTAGCCGTCGAAGTCCAGTTCGGTGTCGGCGGCGAACCCGAACATCTCCAGCAGGGTGTCCGACCAGACGACGCGGTCCTCGGCGATGTGCCACTCCCAGGTGCCCATGCGGCCGAGGACCTGGGCGCGGCGCAGCGCGTCGGCCTCGTGGGTGGCCTCCAGCTCGCGGTCGCGCCACGCGGTGACGTCCACGACCCGGTAGAGCAGGTGCGCGTCGTCGTCCGGGCCGTCGGGGTCGAGGGGTTGGCAGGTGACCTCGAGCCAGCGGTGGCCCTTGCGGTAGGCGCTGGGGGTGAGCAGCGCGAGGCCGGAGCGGGGGCGTTCGGGCGCGCCGGGCAGCAGCGCGGGCAGCGACCGGCCGACCACGTGCTCGACCGGGACGCCCAGGATCTCCGCGAGGGCCGGGTTGACCCAGGCCAGTGTGCCGTGCACGTCCGTGACACCGAAACCGACGTCGGCCCGGTCGAGCACCTCGCGGTGCAACGCGCCGTTGCCGTTCACGCGCCCCTCCTCGCCCACCCGCGCGTCATGATGGTCGAGACCACGCTGTGCGGGCAAGCCGGCCTCGTTCAGCGCAACCGCTCCAGACCGCGGGCGGTGTCGACCAGCTCCCCCGCCAGCCGGCGCAGCTCCGCGCCGTCCGCGCCGTCCTCGGCGGCGGTGGCGACGTCCTCCGCGGCGCAGCGCAGCTGGAACAGCCGGTCCTGCAGGTCGGCCAGCTCCCCCGCGGACAGCACCACGGCGTCCTCGGGCAGCCCGCCGCGCTGCACCGCGGCACGGCGTTCGTAGGCGCGTTGCCGGCACGGTTGCGCGCAGTACCGGCGCGGCCGGCCGATCCGGCCGCTGTCGGGCAGGCGGCGCCCGCACCAGGCGCAGTGCCTGGCCTCCTCACGGCGCGCCGCGACGGCCTCGCTCACCAGCTCCATGGCCGGCGACGGTATCCGGCTACCCACCGGTCACCGCAACGCCACGCCGCCAGGGCACACTCCGGTGTGTGACCGCGACCCACCCGTACCTGTCCGGACCGCACCCGAGGGCGTTCGCGCACCGGGGCTGGCACCTCGACGACCTGTCGGGGATGGAGAACTCGCTGTCGGCGTTCCGCCGGGCGGCGCGGGAGGGCTACCGGTACCTGGAGACGGACGTGCACGCCACCTCCGACGGTGTGGTGGTGGTGCACCACGACGCGCTGCTGGACCGCACGACGGACGCGACCGGTCCGGTGGCCGGGCAGCCGTGGTCGGCGGTGCGGCGGGCGAAGGTGGGCGGCCGGGAGCCGGTGTGCCGGTTGGCGGACCTGCTGGAGGAGCTGCCCGACGCGATGGTGAACATCGACGTCAAGGCCGACTCGGCGGTGGAGCCGGTGCTGGAGGTGCTGCGCCGGGCGGACGCGCTGGGCCGGGTGTGCCTGGCGTCGTTCTCGGAGCGGCGGCTGGCGGAGCTGCGGCGGCGGGGCGGTCCGGGGCTGCTGACGTCGATGGGGCCGCGTTCGGCGGGGGCGTTGTGGGCGGCGGGCCGGGTGCCGCTGGTGGGGTTGCCGGTGCGGGGCGCGGTGGCGCAGGTGCCGGTGCGGCAGGGCCGGTTGCTGGTGGTGGACGGCCGGTTCGTGCGGGCCGCGCACCGGCGGGGGCTGGAGGTGCACGTGTGGACGGTGGACGAGGAGGCCGAGATGCGGCGGCTGTTGGACCTCGGGGTGGACGGGTTGGTCACGGACCGGCCCGACCGGCTGCGCGACGTGCTGGTCGAGCGGGAGGTGTGGGCGGGCGGCTGAGACGCCGAGCGCCGGGGACGCGGTGCGTGTCGTCGGGTGGGGTGGGGCCGGTGGGCGGCGGTGCCGGCGTTCCGGGTGGGAGGCGGGGTGCCGTGGCGGGGGCCGGGCGGCGGTGCGGGTGGTGCGGGTGGTGTGGCCGTGGCGTGGGTGGCGTGCGGGAGACCGGTTGGCAACAGGTTGGTGGTGATCGCCACCGGCGGGCGGGGCGCGATATACAGTCCGCCCCCATGAGCGTGGCCGACAGCACCGCAACCGCCCAGGACCGCAAGCGGGAGCAACGCGGGTGGACCTGGTACGACTGGGCGAACTCGGTGTTCCCCACATCCGTGGTCACCGTGTTCCTCTCCGGCTACCTCACCGCGGTGGCCAAGGAGGCGGCGGTCGCGGACGTCGCCCACAACGGGCCGGACGCGTGCGTGGACGGCTCGTTGCGGCAGTGCGACATCTCGCTGTTCGGCGCGTACTTCCCGGCCGGGTCGCTGTGGGGCTACCTGCTGTCGATCGCGACCGTGGTGCAGGTGGTGGTGCTGCCGGTCATGGGCGCGATCGCCGACCGGACGCAGAACAAGCGCCGCATGCTGGCGGGGCTGGCGTTCACCGGGTCGGCCGCCACCGCGGCCCTGGCGACCGTCGGCGGCGACGACTGGCACCTGGGCGTGGCGCTGTTCATCGTCGGCAACATCTGCTACGGCGCGTCGGTCGTCGTGTACTACGCGTTCCTGCCGGAGATCGCCGCGCCCGACGAGCGGGACGCGGTGTCCTCGCGCGGGTGGGCGTTCGGCTACCTGGGCGGCGGTCTGGCGCTGGCGGTGCAGCTGGCGTTGTTCGTCGGCCACGACGCGATCGGGTTGACCGAGGGCGTGGCGGTGCGGGTGGGGTTCGTGCTGTCGGGTCTGTGGTGGGCCGGGTTCACCCTGATCCCGCTGGCGCGGCTCAAGCGGCACCAGGCCCCGCACGGCACCGAGTCCGGCGCGTCGGTGATCACCGCCGGGTTCGCCGAGCTGCGCCAGACGGTCAGGCAGGCGCGGATGTTCCCGCTGACGCTGGCGTTCCTGGGCACCTACCTGATCTACACCGACGGCATCGCCACCGTCGCGAACGTCTCGGCCCAGTACGGCCGCGACGAGCTGCGGCTGGACGAGACGGTGCTGATCACGACGATCCTGATCGTGCAGTTCGTCGCGTTCCTCGGCGGTGTGCTGCACGGCCGGGTCGCGCGCTCGTGGGGCGCGAAGCGCACCATCATGGCCAGCCTGTGCGTGTGGATCGTGGTGATCGGCGCGGCGTTCTTCGTGCAGGCCGGGCAGCAGACCCAGTTCTACGCCCTGGCGGCCGGGATCGGGCTGGTGCTGGGCGGCACGAACGCGTTGTCGCGGTCGTTGTTCTCGCAGATGATCCCGCCGGGCCGGGAGGCGCAGTACTTCTCGCTCTACGAGGTGGGCGAGCGGTCCACGTCGTGGCTGGGGCCGCTGGTGTTCGCCGGGGTCGGCCAGGCCACCGGGTCGTTCCGGCTCGCGATCATCTCGCTGGTGGTGTTCTTCGTGGTCGGCTTCGTGCTGATGGTCTTCGTGCCGGTGCGGCGGGCGATCGTGGCGTCGGGCAACCCGGTGCCCGCGAAGGTCTGACCGCCCGCCGCGCCGGTCAGGCCGGGGCCGCGGGCCGGCGCGCCGTCCAGGGCCGCACCAGCACCACCGCGACGGCGGCGACCAGCCACGCGGCCAGCATCGTCGGCGTGGACAGCGCGGGCGTGAACGCCACGGTCGCCACGCCCGCCGGCACGGCGAGGGCCGCGGCCGGCCACCAGCGCCGCGACACCGGCGGGGCCTCCCGGTGGAACCCCGCCACCACCGCCGCCGCGGTCGCCGCCGCCGGGACGTGCCACAGCAGCGTCCACCACGGCGACACCCCCGCCGCCGACCAGGCCAGGGCCGCGAGCGACGCCGCGCCCAGCAGCCCGCCCGCGACCCGGCCCACCGCGCGCCGCCCCGCCACCAGCGCCGCGAACGCCACCGCGGCCAGGGCGTCGTACCACCAGCCCTCCGGCACCTCGCCGCCCCACCGGGCGGTCACCGTCCACGACTGGGCCGCCGCGACCAGCTGCCCCAGCAGGCCGGTCAACGCCACCAGCCGCCACGCCGTGCCGGCCGCGCGTCGCGCGCCCAGCCGCACCCGCACGGCCAGCGCCGCCGTCGCGCCCGCCTCGCCCCACCCCGGCCAGCCGTGCTCCAGGTCCAGGTCGTCGGTGCGGTCGGCCAGCAGGATCCCGACCATCTCCTCCTCGCGCTCCGCCCGGTACCAGGCGGGCAGCAGCCGCAGCAGCGCCCGGTAGCGGCGTTCCAGGTTCGACCTGTTCGACCTCACAGCGCTCCCCTCGCCCGCAGCACCGACGACGCGGCGCGCACGTTGGCCGACAACCTCGCCACCTCGGCCGACAGCGCCCGCACCCCGGCGTCGGTCAGCCGGTAGTAGCGGCGCAGCCGGCCCTGGTGGACCTCCTCGCGGTCGCGCTCGGCCAGGCCCTCGGCGACCAGCCGGTCGAGCACCCCGTAGAGCGTGCCCACCCGCAGCCGCATGCGGCCCTCCGACAGCACCTCGACCGCGCGCACGATCGCGTACCCGTGCAACGGCTCCTCCGCCAACGCGGTGAGCACCAGGAACACCTGCTCCGACATACCCCTCACACCGCAGGTTATATCGCGAAGCGGTATATCTCGGCAATGCGGAACGCCGGTCGGGGGTCCGGTCTCCGGCGGCGGGTCGCAACAGAGGGGGTCGGCCGGCCGTAGGCGGCGCAGGCGGGTCCGCTGGCGCAGGCGGGTCGGATGGCGGCGCGACGGGTGCTGTGGGTCGGGTGGTGCGGGGTGGTGGCCGGGCAGGTGGTGGGGCGGCCGGGTGGGCGCGGTGGAGGTCGCGGCGGGCGGGGCGGTGGCGGCCCGTTAGGGTGGCCGCCCGTGGAACCGATCATCCCCGCCCCGGACCCGACCGACGCGTTGTCCTCCGTGCCCGCCGCCGGGGCCGGGCGCGGGATCGCGCCGACCGGGCGGTTGCGGTTCTTCTTCGGGCCGATGGACTGCGGCAAGTCGACGTTGGCGTTGCAGATCGACCACAACCAGGCGCGGCAGGGGCGGCGCGGGTTGTTGTTGGTGCGTCACGACCGTTCGGGGACGCCGACGATCTCGAGCCGGATGGGTCTGGCCCGCAACGCGCTGGAGGTGCACGAGGGCATGGACCTGTGCGCGTTGGTGCGGGAGCGGTGGGCGGCCGGGCACCGGGTGGACTACCTGATCGTGGACGAGGCGCAGTTCCTGTCCACGGGGCAGGTCGACGACCTGGCGGAGTTGGCCGACGACGCGCACCTGGAGGTGTACTGCTTCGGGCTGGCGACGGATTTCCGCAGCCGGCTGTTCCCGGGGTCGCGGCGGTTGTTCGAGCTGGCCGACGAGTTGAACGCGATCCAGGTGGAGGTGTTGTGCTGGTGCGGCCGGCCGGGCCGGTTCAACGCCCGGGTGCACGACGGGGACGTGGTGCGGGCGGGTGACACGGTGCTGGTGGCGGACACGTCGGCCGCGGACGCCGCGGAGGTCCGCTACCAGGTGCTGTGCCGCACCCACTACCGCACGGGGGATCTGGGTCCGCACGCGGTGGACGGCCACCAGCTGAGCCTGGCCTGACGGGCCGGTGTGGACGGCGGGCGGCGCGGCCGGCCACAATGGCAACCTCCTGTTGCCGATACCGGGACACGACATGGACGACGCAGACGACGCTGCAGGCGGCGCTGCCGCGGATCCGACCGCCGGGGTGCTGGACCGGGTGGGCGAGCGGTTGCGGCACATCCGCACGAGCCGGGGTGCGACGTTGGCGGACCTGGCGGCGGCGACGGGGATCTCGAAGAGCACGTTGTCGCGGCTGGAGTCGGGGTTGCGGCGGCCGAGCCTGGAGCTGCTGTTGCCGATCGCGCGGGCGCACCGGGTGCCGTTGGACGAGCTGGTGGGCGCGCCGCCGGTGGGCGATCCGCGGATCCGGCCGGTGCCGGTGCGCCGCAACGGCATGACGGTGCTGCCGTTGACGCAGCAGCCGGGCGGTCTGCAGGCGTACAAGATGATCATCCCGGACCGGGGTGAGCCGGATCCGCGCACGCACACCGGCTACGAGTGGCTCTACGTGCTGTCGGGGCGGTTGCGGCTGGTGCTGGCGGATCACGACGTGGTGCTGGCGCCGGGCGAGGCGGCGGAGTTCGACACGCGGTTGCCGCACTGGTTCGGGCCGGCGGGGCCGGAGCCGGTGGAGATCCTGAGCCTGTTCGGCAAGCAGGGCGAGCAGATCCACATGCGCACCCGCCGCCGGCGTTGAGGGCTCCGGCCGCGGGTGCGGGCGTGGCGGGTGACACTGGGGGCATGACGGGACGGCGCGGGTGACGGGGCGGCGCAGCGCGGGGATCGTGCTGCACCGGGTGGTGGACGGGGAGCCGCAGGTGTTGCTGGGGCACATGGGCGGCCCGTTCTGGGCGCGGCGGGACGAGGGCGCGTGGTCGATCCCGAAGGGCGAGCCGGTGGACGGGGAGGAGCCGGAGGCGACGGCGCGGCGGGAGTTCGCCGAGGAGTTGGGGGTGCCGGTGCCGGAGGGGGTGCTGGTGCCGTTGGGCGAGGTGCGGCAGTCGGGCGGGAAGGTGGTGGCGGCGTGGGCGCTGGCCGCGGACCTGGACCCCGATCGGGTGGTTCCGGGGACGTTCACCCTGGAGTGGCCGCGCGGGTCGGGTCGGCTGCGGGAGTTCCCGGAGGTGGACCGGGTGGCGTGGTTCCCGTTGGCCGAGGCCCGCGTGCGGATCGTGGCGGGGCAGCGCCCGTTGCTGGACCGCCTGTCCGAGAAGCTCACTTTCGGGTGACACTGAGGGTATCGAACGGATAAAGCGTCCGATTGGACGTTTGGGTGCGGTCCGGTCGGGTGATTCATCCTCATGTTCGCCACCGAGCACACCCGGTCCGCCACCCTGCGTGGTGAGGTCCGCGAAAACTTACGAAATGACTTTGCGTAACCGTAACCATGACAGGCGTCACTACTGTCGAGTTAAACCCGCCTTAACGTCGCCCTGCGTGGTCGGTCTAAGCTGTCGCAGCCGCACGACGACTGCCAGGAATGCTCCATCCGTGTGATGGGTTGACCCGGTAGCTTGATAACGCGTCACGATCCGCCCGCGATGGCATCCCTCAGAGGGAAGCCTTCGTTGACGGGTGAAAGACGTCACTGTGGGCGACGATGACCGTGAAGCCGGGAACGAACGGAGCAGTCCGGTCGTTGCACTCGGTGAGCAACAAGCCTGGGCCCCGGCCCTGAGCCGAGCGAAAGGACACCGCCATGGCCGACCGCGTTCTACGGGGTAGCCGGCTCGGAGCAGTCAGCTACGAGACCGACCGCAATCACGACCTCGCCCCGCGCCGGTCGGTGCGGTACGCCTGCCCCAAGGGCCACGACTTCGAGGTCCCCTTCTCCGACGACGCCGAGATCCCCCACACCTGGGAGTGTCGCCTGCACGGCCAGGAGTCCAAGATCATCGACGGTGCCGAGCCGGAGCAGAAGAAGGTCAAGCCGCCGCGCACGCACTGGGACATGCTCCTGGAGCGGCGCACGATCCCGGAGCTGGAGGAGCTGCTGGACGAGCGGCTGGAGGAGCTGAGGGGGCGGCGCACCCGCACCGCCTGACCCGTGCCACGTCGTGAGGC
>NZ_JBHYXZ010000235.1:0-1718 GCF_042752395.1 Actinosynnema sp. NPDC059335
CGGCCACCACCTCTTCTCGCTAACGGGCCGGGCGGGGCCCCATGGCCGCCCCCCGGCCCCACCCCCCGTGCCGCCCGGATCGCGCCGTGCCGTCCCGGCGCCCGCGGCGACCGCCGCCGGCAACCGCGAATGAGTCGGACACATCGGCGTCACCGGATCGGGTGACGCACCGGCCCCGCGCCCGGCGTGCGACCTCTTCGCCGCACCCGCGGTAAGCGCTTCCCGGCCGGCTCCCCGCATCCGCGCGCCCCGTGCGGACCGCCGACTCGCCGCCACTTCCCCACCCCATCACAGAACGGATGCACACCCGTGTCCCACAACGATCGCCCCCGCCGGCGTTGGGCCCTGATAGGCGCCGCCGCCGCACTGCTCCTGGGCGGCGCCGACGTCGCCGGCGCGCAGCCCGCACCCGCGGCCGCGGCCCCCGACGTCGTCACCGCCGCCGCGACCCCGGGGTGCGGCAAGACGCCCACCCTGCGCAGCGGCACGCACACGATCCAGAGCGGCGGCAAGTCGCGCAGCTTCATCCTCAGCATCCCGGACAACTACAACAACACCTACCAGCACCGGCTGATCTTCGGGTTCCACTGGTGGGGCGGCACCGCCAACGACGTCGCCTCGGGCGGCAGCGACGGCGACGTCTACGCGCACTACGGGCTGCGCCGGCTGGCGAACAACACCGCGATCTTCGTCGCGCCCCAGGGCATCGGCAACGGCTGGGCGAACTCCGGCGGCGAGGACGTCACGTTCGTCGACGACATGATCCGGCGGATCGAGGACGACCTGTGCGTCGACACGACGCAGCGCTTCGCCCTGGGCTTCAGCTACGGCGGGGCCATGAGCTACTCGCTCGCGTGCTCGCGGCCCACCGCGTTCCGCGCGGTCGCCGCCATCGCCGCGCCCGGCGAGATCAGCGGGTGCAGCGGCGGCACGCAGCCGGTGGCGTACATGGGCATCCACGGCATCTCCGACAACATCGGGGCGGGCCGGTCGCTGCGGGACAGGTTCGTCCGGAACAACGGCTGCACGGCGCAGAACGCGCCCGAGCCCGCGCGCGGCAGCAACACGCACATCAGCACCACCTACTCGGGGTGCCGCAGCGGGTACCCGGTCGTGTGGGCCGCCTTCGACGGCGGTCACCAGCAGGGCCCCGTGGACGGCTGCGCGGGCTGCGAGAGCGGCGCGCGGAGCTGGGTCAAGGGCGAGGTGTGGAAGTTCTTCACCGGTGAGCAGCCGCCGGCCCCGACCACGTTCCGGCTGCGCGGCGAGGCCAGCGGCCGCTGCCTGGACGTCAACGGCGCGAACTCGGCGAACGGCACCCCGATGATCGTCTGGGACTGCAACTCGGGCGCGAACCAGCAGTTCAGCCTGAACGGGCAGACTCTGCGGGTGCTGGGCAAGTGCCTGGACGTGCCCAGCGGCGCCGCCGCCGGCACGCGGGTGCGGATCTGGGACTGCCAGGGCGGCGCGAACCAGCAGTGGGCGCTCAACGCCAACGGCACGATCAGCAACGCGCAGAGCGGGCTGTGCCTGGACGTCAGCGGCGCCGCCACCGCCAACGGGTCCGCGGTGGTCGTGTGGAACTGCCACGGCGGCGCGAACCAGCGCTGGGTGCGGGCGTAACCCGCGGACGTGGTCCGGCCGCTGTGTCTTATAAACAAATCCGAGCCCCCCAGACACAACCGTATCTGGGGTTGGGGGGGTGGGGGGGGTTGTTG
>NZ_JBHYXZ010000235.1:1728-9864 GCF_042752395.1 Actinosynnema sp. NPDC059335
GCCCCGGCCGGACCACGCCGGTCACTCCAGCTTCTCGAACAGGAACTCGTGCTTGAGGAACGAGGTGTCGTACTCGTGGCCGGGGTGCGGCGGGAGGAGCTGGGACGCCTGGAAGAGCCGCCAGCCGTCGCGCAGGGCGTCCGTCCCGGTGCGGTAGGGCGGCTCGTCGCCGTCCCCGGTGGTGGGAGTGGTGCGGCCGGTGCCGTCGTAGGACGACCAGGCGACGACCCGGTCGTCCAACGTGGACGAGGCCAGGTACAGGATCAGGACCCGTTGCCTCACGCGGTCCTCCCGGGGCGGTTGTGCACGCGGGTCACCCAGCGCTCGACGTCGAACGAGTCGTCACCGGTCAGCGCCCGCCACAGCAGGACCCGGTTGTAGACCTCCAGCCGCGCGGTCGCCTGCTCGTACCACGGGTAGGTCGCCGACAGCTCGGTCACCACGGCGGGGTCGTCCAGGTCGTCGGTGTCCCACAGCCGCACCTGGCGGACCGTCGGGTTGAACCTGATCTTGAACATGTACCTGCGGCGGGCCGAGTCGTTGCGCCGCCCGCCGTGCCAGATCCCGTGGTGCAGCAGCAGGACCGTGCCGGCGGGGCAGGTGAGCCGGATCTGGCCGCACAGGTTCTGGTAGCGCCCGGTGTCGCTCTCGTTGGTCTGGCGGAGGTGGCTGCCGGGGACGAGGTGCGTCCCGCCCATGTCCGCGGTGACCTCGTGCGGGTAGTACATGAGCTGCACGTCGAACGCGTCCCGGCGGGTGTCGATGATCGCGTCGCCGTGCAACGGCTGGGCCGCGCCCTCGTGCGGCTCGCGGACGTGGACGGCGACGTGGTCGACGGTCGGGTCCGGGCCGACCAGGCCGCGCAGCGCGCCGGCGACCGGCGGGAGGTCGACGAGGCGGCGGGCGAAGGAGTGCTCCCCGAACGCCTCGCCCAACGGGGTGCCGTACGGCACCGCCGGCACGCCCTCGGCCATGGCGCGCACGGCGCGGGCGTTCAACTCCTCGGGCACGACCGCGTCGAGGCGCAGGAATCCCTGTGCCGCGAAGCGCGCCATCAGCACCGAGGAGAGCAGGTGGCTGCTGGTTCCCATTCCCCAGACGGTAGGCACGACCTGCGGTCGTGTCGTGGGTCGCAGTCACCAATACTGGTACGTTCTCACCATGCGCGAGGTGGCGGTGTCACTCGGCGAACCGCCCTCCGTGGTCAACCTCGGGGTGGCCGTGCACGGCGTCGCCGGTCGCCGCGACGAATTCCTCCTGCCCGACCTGTGGCAGCTGCACCTGTACGGCTACGAGGCGGACCTGGCGGTGGCCGGCGCCCCGCACCCGATCCGGCCGGGCCACGTGAGCCTGGTGCCGCCGGGCACGCGGGTGGTGTACCGCTACCGGGGCCGGTCCGAGCACCTGTACGCCCACCTCCGCCTGCCGGGGACGGGGGAGGTGTCGACCGTGCCGGTGGTGCAGGACGCGGGCGTCGAGGCGCCGCGGCTCGCGGACCTGCTGCGGCACGCCATCGCCGCCGCGCCGGTGACGCCCACCGCGGCGGTGGCGGACGTGTGGGCGGTGCTGTGGCGCGTGGTGGGTCTGGCGTCGACCGGGAGGGTGGGGAGGCCGCACGCCGCCGTCGCCCGTGCCGTCGCGCACGTCGAGGCGAACCTGGCCGCACCGCTGACCGTGCCCGCCATCGCCGCCGCCGCGGGCGTGTCGCACAACCACCTGATCCGGCTGTTCCGCGCGGAGACCGGCGACACCGTGGTCGCCTACATCCGGCGCCGCCGCCTGGAACGCGCCCGCCACCTCCTGCGTGAGTCGACCCTGCCGATCCCGGCGGTGGCCGCCGCGGTGGGCTTCGCCGACCTCCAGGCGTTCAACAAGGCGTGCCGCCGCGAGTTGGGCGCGTCACCCCGCGCGGTGCGCGCCGGCCGGTGATCCCTCATCCCGCCCGCGGTGGTGCGGGGAACGGTGGGACCGTCCCCCGCACCACGGCCGGCTCGTCTCGGCCGGCTCATCGCGGTCGGGTCAGAACTGGGACAGGAACCTCCACGCCTCCGTCTTGGTCCACGTCCGGGTGCCGTCCTCGCAGCCGCTGCACCCGTCGACCGGGCCCGGGCCGTGACCGCCGTCGAACGCCGCCCACTGCACCGGGTAGCCGGCGCGGCAGGAGTACGTCGTCGTGATGTGGGTCCGGCTGCCCGCCGCGGGCTCGCGGGGGCTCTGCGCGGCGCAGCCGTTGTTGCGCACGAACGTGTCGCGCAACGACCGGCCCGCCGAGATGTTCAGCACGTTGTCCGAGATGCCGTGGATGCCGAAGTACGCGACCGGCTGCGTGCCGCCGGCGCACCCGCTGAGCTGGGCCCCGGAGTACACCACGACCGCCCGGAACACCGTCGGCCGGGCGCACGCCAGCGCGTAGCTCATGCCGCCGCCGTAGCTGAAGCCCATCGCGAACCGCTGCGTCTGGCTGACGCACAGGTCGCCCTCGATGCGCCGGATCATGTCGTCGACGAACGTGACGTCCTCACCGCCGGAGTTCGCCCAGCCGTTGCCGAACCCCTGCGGCGCCACCAGGATGGCGCTGTTGTTCGACTGTTCCTGCATCCCGTAGTACGCCCACGACGCGCCGCTCGTCCCGCCGGAGGCGACGTCGTTCATCGTGCCGCCGCGCCAGTGGAACCCGAAGATCAGCCGGTACGGCCGGTTGTTGTCGTAGCCGGACGGGATCCGCAGGATGAAGGTGCGGCTCTTGCCGTTGCTGGTGATGGTGTGCGTGCCGCTCGTCAGCGTCGGGGCCTTGCCGCAGCCCGAGCCGCCCGGCGGGTTCGTGCCGCCGATCGCCACCAGCTTCCACTGCTGGTTCGCGCCGCCGGTGTCGCCGTACTGCACCACGGGCGCGCCGTCCGCCGTGGACGACCCCTGCACCTCGACCGCCTTGCCGCTCTGGCGGTTGATGAGCCGCACGTTGCCGTCGGACGAGTCGGCGAGCCGGAACTGCTGGTTGACGCCGCCGTGGTCGGTCCACTGGATGATCGTCGCGCCGTCCGCGGTGCTCGCGCCGTTGACGTCGAGCACCTTGCCCGAGTGCCGGGCGCGCAGCTTGTAGTACCCGCCGCCGGCGTCCACGAACTGGAACTGCTGGTTCGTCCCGTCGTGGCGCGACCACTGCTGGACCGCCGCGCCGTCCGCGGTGCTGTTGGCGGACACGTCCAGCGCCTTGCCGCTGTTGCGGTTCACCAGCACGTACCACGCGGCCGGGTCCACCGTCGCGGCCGACGCCGCCGGCGCGCTCACGGCCGTGACCAGGCCGACCGCGAGGAGCGCCGCGGCGGCCGCACCGAGCGCCCGTGTCGTGGGCAGTCTTCTCATCTCGTCCTCCTCTGGGTGAGCGGCATCAGGGCAGGGTCCAGCGCTGGTTGGCGCCGCCGTGGCAGCTCCAGATGATCAGCTGCGTGCCGTCGGCCGAGCTGCCGCCGTTCGCGTCCAGGCACTTGTTCGCCTTGGCGTTGACCAGCGAGCCGTTCGCACCGGCCGTCCAGTTCTGGCTGGTGCTGCCGTTGCAGGTGCGCAGCTGCACGGCCGTGCCGTCGGCGGTGCCGCCGTTGGCCGTGTCCATGCACTTGCCCAGCGACCGCAGCGTCGAGCCGTTCACGGCCCACGTCTGGTTCGCGCCGCCGTGGCACGTCCAGAGCTGGATCTTCGCGCCGTCCGCGCTGCTGTTGCCGCTGACGTCGACGCACTTGCCGGTCGACGAGCGGATCGGCCCGCTGCGCGGGGTGGTGGTGCCCAGTTCCTTGATCCGCACGTTGCGGAACGACACGTCGTCGCCGGTGCCGTTGTTCTGCAGGCCGATGTGCCCGGAGGTCAGCGACCGCACGGGGTCGGTGTTGGTGAAGTCGTTGATCCTGACCCCGTTGAGGAACACCTGGAGCCGTTCGCCCTCGACGAGCAGCTCGTAGGTGTTCCACTCCCCCGGCGGGTTCAGCGCCGCGTCCCGGGCCGCGGTGTCCGCGCCCTTGAACCCGTAGACCGCGCCGGTCGTCCGGTCGGCCGCGTCGCTGGCGTCGATCTGCACCTCGTAGCCGTTGGCCGCCGCCGAGTTCGGGTCCGTGCTCGGCGGGAAGCCGAGGAACACGCCGGAGTTGCCGTCGCCGGCGAGCCGCCAGTCGAGCTTGAGCGAGTACGAGCGGAACTCCTTGGCGCTGTACCAGTACAGGCCGGGGCCGCCGAACGAGCTGAGCGTGCCGCCGCTCGCGGTGAACCCGCCCGGACCGGCCTGCGACCAGCCGGTGGTGGCGCTGGTGAACAACCCGGTGTACCCGGTCTCCGGGCGGCAGTCGGCCTTGGTCCGGTTGGCCGCGTAGCGGATGCCGCCCAGCAGCATGGCGCGGAACGCGGGCTCGGCGAAGCCGGACTGCGAGTGGCCGCCGCCGGTGTAGAACGAGCGCCCGCCGCCGACCGTCTTGCACCAGGTGTGCGGGTGGTCGGCCCCCATCGAGCCGCCGGAGTAGGTCGACTCGTCCAGGGTGGCCAGCACCCGGGCCGTGGACCGGGGGTTGGTCCGGAAGTTGTACCACTCGTCGGTGCGCACCCACGCCTGGTCGAGGTGGGCGGTGGCGGCGTGCGCGCGGTTCTCCACGCGCACCGTCGCCTGCTGGATGGCCGGGTGGGACGCGAAGTACGCGCCCACCAGCTCGCCGTAGAACGACCAGTCGTACTCGGTGTCCGAGGCCGAGTGGACGCCGACGTACCCGCCGCCGCCCCGGATGTAGGACTCGAACGCGGCCTGCTGGTTCCCGTCGAGGACGTCACCGGTGGTGTTGAGGAACACCACCGCCTCGTAGCGGGCGAGGTTGGCGGCGGTGAACTGGCTCGCGTCCTCCGTCGCGGTCACGGTGAAGTTGTTGGCCGCGCCCAGGTCGCGGACCGCCTGGGTGCCGGCCGGGATCGAGTCGTGGCGGAAGCCCGCCGTCTTGGAGAACACCAGCACGTCGTACGGCGCGTCGGCGGCCGTCGCCGGCGGTGTCCCGATCACGGTGCAGGCGAGGAGCGCCGCGGCGGTCACGCCGAGCGCCCGTCTCGTGGGCAGAGTGCTCATCTCGTCTTCCTCCGGGAGGACGGCATCAGGGCAGTGTCCAGCGCTGGTTGGTGCCGCCGTGGCAGCTCCAGATGATCAGCTGCGTGCCGTCGGCCGAGCTGCCGCCGTTCGCGTCCAGGCACTTGTTCGCCTTGGCGTTGACCAGCGAGCCGTTCGCGCCGACCGTCCAGTTCTGGCTGGTGGCGCCGTTGCACGCCCACAGCTGCACGGCCGTGCCGTCGGCGGTGCCGCCGTTGGCCGTGTCCATGCACTTGCCCAGCGACCGCAGCGTCGAGCCGTTCACGGCCCACGTCTGGTTCGCGCCGCTGTTGCAGGTCCAGAGCTGGATCTTCGCGCCGTCGGCGGAGCTGGCCCCGTTGACGTCGACGCACTTGCCGCTCGCGCCGGTGATCGCGCCGGCGCGGGTGCCGGTGGACGTGCCGAAGGTGAACGCGTCCAGGTCGAACAGGTAGCCCGTGCCCGTGCCCGAGAACGTGAGGTACAGCGTGCCGGTGGTGCTCGGCACCGACGTCAGGGACGCGGACACCTCGGTGAACACCTCCCAGCCGCCGGTCACCGGGACCGTCGCGGAGCCCAGCGCCGGACCGGTCGGCGACCCCGTGCGGACGGTCAGCGTGCCGCCCGCGCCACCCGACGACACGCGGGCGGTGAACCGGTTCGCGCCGGTCAGGTTGTAGGTCTGGAACGCGATCCAGTCGCCGTTGTGGATGTCGCCGACCGTGCGCCCGCCCTCGGCCGCCGTCTTGTCGTACAGGGCGGTGCCCGACTGGGACGTGTGGTGCTCGGCCTGGCGGTGCCGCGGCTGGAGGATGTTCTGGGTGTGCGTCGTCGCCGGCGGCACGCCGTTCGCGCCCTGGTCGGTGTACTCGGCGTCGAACACGGCGAACAGGTTCGCCGCCGAGTCGTGCTCGCCGTCGACCGGGATCTGGAGCGTGCCCGAGCAGCCGGTGCTCGACGTGATCGGGTGGCCGTGGCTGTCGTGGCCGAGGATGTAGGACAGCTTCACCCTGGTGCAGTCGATCGCGCCGTCCTCGGCGTCGGTGACCGTGATCGTGTACGGCACGGTGTCGCCGAAGCTGAACAGCGACCCGTTGGCCGGGGTGTTCAGCGTGACCACGGGCGCGCTGTTGCCCACCGTGATCACCACGTTGGTGCTGCCCGTCAGCCCGCTCGGGTCCTTCACGGTCAGCGTGACGGTGTACTGGCCGTTGGCGGTGAACGTGTGGCTGGGGTTGGCCGCGGTGGACGTGCCGCCGTCGCCGAAGTTCCACGCGTAGGTCAGCGCGCCGCCCTCGGGGTCGGTCGAGCCGGCCGAGGAGAACGCCACGGTCAGCGGCGCCGCGCCGGACGTGCGGTCGGCGGAGGCGGACGCGGTCGGCGCGCGGTTGTTGCCGCCGCCGATGTACTCGATGCGGTAGAGCGCCGAGCTGGCGTCGCCGCTGCCCCAGCCGGTGCCGTAGTCGAGCACGTACAGCGCGCCGTCCGGGCCGAACGCGGCGTCCATCACCTGGGTGCCGCGCCACGGGAAGTCGCCCACCGTGCCCGGCGAGCCGTCGGGGTTGACGTCGATGGTCTTGATCCAGCGGCGGCCGAACTCGGTGGCGAACACGTGCCCGTCGAGCGAGGCCGGGAACTTGACCGTGGACGGGTTCGACGCGTCGTACCGGTACACGGGCGCGCTCATCGGCGACTCGGACCCGCAGCCGAACGCGGCGAACGAGCAGTTGTCGTACTTGATCCACGCCGGGCGCGCGGCGGGCAGGTTGGTCAGGCCCGTGTTGTTGGGCGAGTTGTTGACCGGCGCGGCGCAGTTGAACCGGCTGCCCGACGGGCCGCTCGGGAACGTGTAGTCCACGTAGGTCTCGTTGGTGGTGTTCCCGCCGGTGCAGTAGGGCCAGCCCATGTTGCCGGCCGACGTGATCCGGTTGAACTCCACCTGGCCGGCGGGGCCGCGCGAGGCGTTGGTCGAACCCGCGTCGGGGCCGTAGTCGCCGAGGTAGATCGTGCCGGTGGCCTTGTCCACGTTGAACCGGAACGGGTTGCGCAGGCCCATGACGTAGATCTCGGGCCGGGTGCGGGCGGTGCCGGGCGGGAACAGGTTGCCGGCCGGGATCGAGTACGTGCCGTCCGCGTTCACCTTGATCCGCAGCACCTTGCCGCGCAGGTCGTTGGTGTTGCCGGCGGTGCGCTGCGCGTCGTAGGCCGGGTTGCGGCCGGCGCGCTCGTCGATCGGGGTGTACCCGCCGGAGTCGAACGGGTTGGAGTCGTCGCCGGTCGACAGGTAGAGGTTGCCCGCCGCGTCGAAGTCGATGTCACCGCCGACGTGGCAGCACATGCCCCGGCTCGTCGGCACCTCCAGCACGGTGACCTGGCTCGCGGTGTTCAGCGTGAAGTCCGCGTTGAGGGTGAACCGGGACAGCCGGTTGACCCCGTTCCAGGCCGAGAAGTTCGTGCCGGTGGACGGCGCGTCGCCGGCCGGCGTCGACAGCGGCGGCGCGTAGTACACGAACACCTGGCGGTTGGTGGCGAAGTTGGGGTCCGCCGCGATGCCCTGCAACCCCTCCTCGTCGTGGGTGTAGACCGGGATGGTGCCGATCACGCTGGTGGTGCCGGCCGCCGTGGTGCGGCGGATCGTGCCGTTGCGCGAGGTGTGCAGCACCGAGCGGTCCGGCAGCACGGTCATCGACATCGGCTCGCCCATCTCGGCGACGCCCTTGGCCAGCTCGACCTGTTGGAACTCGGCCGGGTTGACCGTGTGCGCGGACGCGGGCGGCGCGGCGCCGCCCGTCAGGGCCGCCGTGGCGGCGACGGTCAGCAGGGCGGCGGAGGCCGCCGCGTGGAGTCGTCTTCTCATGCGGGTCATACCTTCATCTCGGTCGCGCGCGGCGCGCACGGCTCGCTGTGGCGGGACGGCTCGCCTGCCGCCGTTGGCAGGGCCTCGTCCCGCGCCGGGCGGGGCGCCCGGCGAGGTCGTCCACGGCAGGGCCGCCCGGCGCGGCACCGCCCCCGGGACACGCCGGAAAACGAGCACGCACGCCACAGCA
>NZ_JBHYXZ010000236.1:0-9785 GCF_042752395.1 Actinosynnema sp. NPDC059335
GCGGTCACGTCCACCACATTCCCCACACCCATCGGGTAACTGTTGACGTTCCCGTTCTGCCAGATGTCCAACAAGTCCTCGGTCGTCCGCCACAGATCGGCGACCTCACCCCAGTTGTACTTGTCCCCCGTGATCGGGTGGAAGCTGTTCGGGTTGATGCTGTACACGATCGGCCGACCCGTGGCCCGCAACGCGTCCCGCATCAGCGTGAACCGGGCGACCTGCTCGTCCCGCGTGCCCGCGCCCGAGCACCAGTCGTACTTCAGGTAGTCCACACCCCAGGACGCGAACGTCCGGGCGTCCTGCGCCTCGTGCCCCTTGCTGCCGGTCGAGCCGGGGTGCGCGCCCGTGCCCTGGGCGCAGGTGCGCTCGTTGGGCACCTGGTAGATGCCGAACTTGAGGCCCCGGGCGTGGATGTAGTCGCCCAACGCCTTCATCCCGCTCGGGAACTTCGTGGGGTGGGAACGCAGGTTGCCCGCGCTGTCGCGCTGCGGGTCGAACCAGCAGTCGTCCACCACCACGTACTGGTACCCCGCGTCCCGCATCCCCGAGGACACCATCGCGTCCGCCGCCTGGCGGACCTGGGCCTCGGTGATGCCGCAGCCGAAGCTGTTCCACGAGTTCCACCCCATCGGGGGCGTCAGCGCGGGACTGCCCGGCGCGGCCGCGGCGGTGTCCGGGGCGGGCGGCGCGGTGGTCACCACGGCCGCCAGGGCGGCGGCGGCCGTGAGCAGGTGCAGGAGTCGCCTCCGCGGTCGAGTGGGCGTCATTGCCTCTCCTTGACTCTCGTCGCCCGGTGCGGGCAGGAGGTCTGCGGTCTTCTGTTAGCGCTAACAACCACTGCCGACCGGTCGGGCGACTCGACCGGTGCGCCGGGTGATCAGGTGGACATTGAACGTTACATTAGAGAGCGCGCCCGGCGGTGTCCAGGCTTGGGCCGAAGCCGACCGGGCCGCCGGTCAGGCGCTGCCGCCCCGCACGAGGTCGGTGGGCAGGAGCAGGCCGGGCTCGTCGTCGTGACCGTGCTCGACCTGGCGCAGGCAGCGGGCGACGAGTTCGTGCGAGATGCGCTCGACGGGGATGCGGGCGCCGGTCAGCGTGGGCTCGGTGACCAGGCCGACCGCGCCGCCGTCGAAACCCGTGATCGCCACGTCGTCGCCCACCCTGAGCCCGAGCGAGTGCGCGACGTTGACCACGACCGCGGCGACCGCGTCGCTGCCGGTCACGATCGCGCTCGGCGGGTTCTTGCCGGTCAGCAGTTGCCGCGCGCGGCGGCGGACGCCGCTGTCGGGGCCGCGGAACACCGAGGTCTTGGGCAGGCGGATGCCGTGGTGGGCCAGGCGCCGCACGACCCCGTCGAGCCGGTCCAGCTTCCAGTACTGGTCGCCGTCGGCCCCGAGGTAGGCGAACCGCCGGTGGCCCTCGGTGACGAGCAGGTCCACGATCTCGCGCATGCCGGCCGCGTTGTCGACGTCCACCCAGCGCTGCGGCAGGTCGGGCGCGAGGCGGCCGAAGCAGGCGAACGGGATGCGGCTGTCGGCCAGGAAGCGGGCCCGCTCGTCCTCGACGGTCGACTCCGACAGGATGATCGCGTCCACGGCGTGCCGGGCGACGAGGTCCTTGAACACGCCCAGCGGGTCGTCCCGGCGGTGGGTGAACACCAGGACCTGGTGGTCGACGTCGGAGGCGGCCTTCACCAGGGACTGCAGGAAGTGCAGGGTGAAGCCCTGCGCGCGGTCGAGCTGCTCGCCGAAGATGTGGTAGCCGAGCTGGTTGGTGCGGCGCGAGCGCAACGTCTGCGCGGCCCGGTTCGGCTGGTAGCCCAGCGCCCGCATGGCGCTGGTGACCTTCTCGTACGTGGCGGTCGAGTAGTACTCGTCCCGCCCGTTGAGGACGTTGGACACGGTCTGCCGCGAGACGCCCGCGGCGGCGGCCACGTCCACGATGCCGACGCGCCGCCTCTCCTGATCAGCACCGCCTCGGGACACCGGTCCGCCCTCCTGTCGTCACCCGCCATCTTTCACCCTACGTGACGGGCTCGACACATTGAACGATCAATGTTGCCGACTCGTTACCGCGGTCGCCGTTGACCGCGTCGGGGTGCCGCTGACATCGTCCATGGAACGTTCAATGTGATGCCAACCCCCTGGAGGGCTGTGTGTCCACCGCGCCACCGGTCACCGCGCCGGCCGCCGACCACCCCGATGCCGCCGACCGGATCGTCCACCTGCGAGCCGGGGGCGTGAGCCTGGTGTTGCGCTGCAAGGACTCCCGGCTGCCGCACGTCCTGCACTGGGGCGCCGATCTCGGTCCCGGGGCGGATCCGGACGCGGTCGCGGCGGCGTCCGCGCCGGCCGTGGTGCCCAACGCGACCGACGTCCCGAGCGCCGTGGCGGTGGTGCCGGAGCACGCGACGGCCTGGCCCGGCCTGCCCGGCCTGCGCGGCCACCGCGACGGGCGCGACTGGTCGCCGCTGTTCACCGTCGAACGGGTCGCGGAGAGCGGTGGCACGTGCCTGGTCGCCGCGGCCGACGCGGAGGCCGGGCTCGCGCTCGACCTGGAGATCGGGCTGACCCCGGCTGGCCTGGTGCGGATGCGGGGCACCGTGCGCAACACCGGCGACACCCCCTACACCCTGAACGGGTTGGCGCTCACGCTCCCCGTGCCCGCCCGCGCGAACGAACTGCTCGACCTCACCGGGCGCTGGGGCCGCGAGCGCACGCCGCAGCGCAGGCCGTTCGGCGTGGAGGCGCACGTGCGCGACGGCCGGCGCGGCCGGACCGGGTCGGACGCCACGCTGGTCCTGGTGGCGGGGGAGAGCGGCTTCGGGTTCCGCCGGGGCCGGGTGTGGGGCGTGCACGTCGCGTGGAGCGGCAACCACCGCACCTACGCCGAGCGCGTGCCCACGGGGGAGGCCGTGCTCGGCGGCGGCGAACTGCTGCTGGACGGCGAGGTCCGGTTGGGGCCGGGGGAGACCTACACGACGCCCGAGGTGTTCGGCTCGTGCGGCGACGGCCTGGACGAGCTGTCCGCCCGCTTCCACCGGCACCTGCGCTCCCGGCCGCACCACCCGGCCGGCCCGCGGCGCGTGGTGCTCAACACCTGGGAGGCCGTGTACTTCGACCACGACCTGGACCGGCTGCGCGACCTGGCCGACCGGGGCGCGGCGGTCGGCGCGGAGCTGTTCGTGCTGGACGACGGCTGGTTCCGGGGCAGGCGCGACGACACCGCCGGCCTGGGGGACTGGCACGTGGACGAGCAGGTCTGGCCGGACGGCCTGCACCCGCTGGCGGACCACGTCCGGTCGCTGGGCCTGGAGTTCGGCCTGTGGGTGGAACCGGAGATGGTCAGCGCGGACTCGGACCTGCTGCGGGCGCACCCGGACTGGGTGCTGGCCACCGGCGGTCGCCGCCCGCCGCTGGTGCGCGGGCAGTACGTGCTCGACCTGACCCGCCGCGAGGCGTGGGAGCACGTGCTCGCGCGCCTCGACGCCCTGGTCGACGAGTACCGGCTGGCCTACCTCAAGTGGGACCACAACCGGGACCTGGTCGACGCGGGCGACTCGCGCACCGGCCGCGCCGCCGTGCACGCCCAGACGCTGGCCGTCTACCGGCTGCTGGACGAGCTGCGACGCCGCCACCCCGGCCTGGAGGTCGAGTCGTGCTCGTCCGGCGGGTCGCGGGTGGACCTGGGCATCCTGGAGCGCACCGACCGGGTGTGGGCCAGCGACTGCATCGACGCCCTGGAGCGCCAGGGCATCCAGCGCTGGACCGGCCTGCTGCTGCCGCCCGAGCTGGTCGGCGCGCACGTCGGGGCCGACCGGTCGCACACCACGGGCAGGCGGCACGGCCTGGCGTTCCGGGCGGCCACCGCGCTGTTCGGCCACCTGGGCATCGAGTGGGACCTGGCCGCCGCCGACGAGGCCGAGCTGGCCGAGCTGGCGCGCTGGGTGGCGTTCTACAAGGAGGTCCGCGGCTGGTTGCACCGCGGCCGGGTGGTGCGGGCGGACTCCCCCGACCCGGCCGTCCTGGTGCACGGCGTGGTGGCCGACGACGACGCGCAGGCGTTGTTCGCCGTGGTCGCGATCGCCTCGGGGACGACCACCTCACCGGGCCGGGTCGCGGTGCCCGGCCTGCCGCCCGACGTCCGCTACCACGTCCGTCCGGTGGACCACGGCGGCCTGCCGCCCTCCACCGCCCTGGTCCAGGTGCCCTGGCTGGCCACCGGCGTCCGCCTGTCCGGTCGGGAACTGGCCGAGGTGGGGGTGCAGGCCCCGCCGCTGCACCCCGAGCAGGCCCTGCTGCTGCACCTGGTGCGGGAGGAGCGCGCATGACCGCCGCCCACCCGGTCCGACGCCGCGGCGACCTGCGGGCGGCCGTGCTGTTCCTGCTGCCCGCGGGCTTCGGCTTCGCGCTGTTCTACGCGTGGCCCGCGCTGCAGACGTTCTACCTGAGCTTCACCGACTACAGCCTGCTGGCCACGCCGAACTGGGTCGGGGCGCAGAACTACCGCGACGCGCTGAGCGACCCGAAGTTCGGCAACGCGCTGCTGGTCACCGCCGAGTACGTGGTGATCAACATCGGCGTGCAGACCGTCGTGGCGCTGCTCATCGCGGTCCTGATGCACCGGTTGACGAAATCCTCGCTGGTGCGGGGACTGTTGCTGCTGCCGTACCTGATCGCGAACGTGGTGGTGGCGCTGGTCTGGTACACCATGCTCGACGCCCAGCTCGGCATCGTGAACGCGATGCTGTCGTGGGTCGGGATCGACCCGGTGGCGTTCTTCGGCGAGACCTCCACGGCCATCCCGACCATCGCGCTGGTCAACGTGTGGCGCCACATGGGCTACACCGCGCTGCTGCTCTTCGCGGGGCTCCAGGCCATCCCCAAGTCGGTGTACGAGGCCGCGGCCATCGACGGGGCGTCGGAGTGGCGGGTGTTCCGCAGCGTCACGTTGCCGCTGCTGCGGCCCGTGCTCGCGATGGTGCTCGTGCTGACGGTGATCGGGTCGTTCCAGATCTTCGACACCGTCGCCGTCACCACCCGCGGCGGCCCGGTCGACGCCACCCGCGTCATCTACTTCTACATCTACGAGAAGGCGTTCCAGCAGTTCGACTTCGGCTACGCGGCCGCGTTGTCGGTCGTGCTGTTCCTGATCCTCGCGGGCCTGGCGGTGGCGCAGCTGCGCCTGCTGCGCGCGGGCGGCTCGGACCTGGACTGAAGGAGCCGTGATGACCTCGACGACGATCGGCCCGCGGTGGCGGCGGGCGCTCGGCTGGGCGGTGCTGGCCCTGCTGGTGCTGATCACGCTGTTCCCCTTCTACTGGATGCTGCGCGTGTCGCTGTCGGACAACCGGGCGCTGGCCGCCAACGCCGACTCGCTGCTGCCCGCCGGGTTCACGTCGGGCGCGTACGAGCGCGTGCTGGGCCTGGCGTCGCTCGCGGAGGCCCGCGCCCAGGGCGGTTCCGGCGCGTCGATCGACTTCTGGCGCTACCTGCTGAACTCGGTGCTCACCTCGACGGTCATCACCGCCGGGCAGGTGCTGTTCAGCTCGATGGCCGCGTACGCGTTCGCGCGGTTGCGCTGGCGCGGGCGGGAAGCGGTGTTCTTCGTCTTCCTGACCGCGCTGATGATCCCGCCGATCTTCACCGCGCTGCCCAACTTCGTGCTGATGCGCGACCTCAAGCTGCTCAACACCTACGCGGCGGTCGTGCTGCCGTTCTTCTTCATGACCCCGTTCGCGGTGTTCTTCATGCGCCAGTTCCTGCTCGGCCTGAGCCGCGAGGTCGAGGAGGCCGCGCGCATCGACGGGGCCGGGCACCCGAGGATCTTCTTCCGGATCGTGCTGCCGATGAGCCGGGCGCCGCTGGCCACGGTGGCGCTGCTGGCCTACATCACCGCGTGGAACGAGTACTTCTGGCCGCTGCTGGTCGGCCAGGGTGAGGGCGTGCGCGTCCTCACGGTGGCGCTGGGCGTCTTCCGCTCGCAGACACCGCAGGGCAGCCCCGACTGGGCCGGCCTCATGGCCGCCACCCTGCTCGCGGCGCTGCCGGTCATCGCGCTGTTCGCCGCCTTCGGGCGCCGGATCGTCGACTCCATCCAGTTCTCCGGCATCAAGTAGCCGTCCGGACACGGGTGGGACAAAGGAGTTCACCGTGCACAACAAGTTGTCCAAGCCGGCCGCCCTGGCCGCCGCCGTCTCGTTGGCGCTCGCGGGCTGCGCGGGCGCGCCGGGTGGGGGCAGCGGCTCCGACGAGATCACCTACTGGCTGTGGGACGCCAACCAGCTGCCCGCCTACCAGGCGTGCGCCACGTCGTTCCAGCAGGCCAACCCCGGCACCACCGTGAAGATCGAGCAGTTCGGGTGGGCCGACTACTGGAACAAGCTGACCACGGACCTCGTGGCGGGCACCGCGCCGGACGTGTTCACCAACCACCTCAACTACTTCCCGACCTACGCGGCCAAGGACCAGCTCCTGCCGCTCGACGAGTTCGTGGCCCGCGACGGCGTGCCCACCGATGTCTACCCCAACGGCCTGGCCGACCTGTGGACCACCCGGGACGGCAAGCGCTACGGCCTGCCCAAGGACTTCGACACCGTCGCCCTGTTCTACAACAAGAAGATGCTCGCCGACGCGGGCGTCGCCGAGGCCGACCTGGCGAACCTCACCTGGAACCCGCAGGACGGCGGCACCTACGAGAAGCTCATCGCGCGGCTCACCGTGGACGCCAACGGGGTGCGCGGCGACGAGCCCGGCTTCGACAAGTCGAAGGTGGCGGTGCACGGGCTGGGCCTGGACGAGAACAACGTCGCGGGCGTGGGCCAGCAGATGTGGAGCATGTACGCGCTGAGCACCGGCTGGACCTACACCGACGAGAACCCGTGGGGCAGCCGCTTCAACTACGACGACCCCCGCTTCCAGCAGACCATGGCCTGGTTCCGCGGCCTGATCGACAAGGGCTACCTGCCCAGCCTGGCCACCGCGCGCTCCGGCACGAGCGTCAACGACGGCTTCGGCGCGGGCAAGTACGCGCTGAGCACCAACGGTTCGTGGATGATCAACAGCTACTTCGGCTACGACGGCGTCGAGGTCGGCGTCGCGCCCACCCCGACCGGCCCGTCCGGCAAGCGCGCCACCATCTTCAACGGCCTGGCCGACTCGATCTACACGGGCACCGACAACCGCGAGGGCGCCTGGAAGTGGGTCAAGCACCTGGCCTCCGCCGAGTGCCAGAACGCCGTGGGCGAGCACGCCGTCGTGTTCCCGGCGCTGCCCGAGGCCCTGGCCGTGGCCAAGGAGCGGTTCGCGGCCAAGGGCGTGGACATCACCGCGTTCACCCGGCCGCTGGAGGAGGGCGCGACGCACCTGTTCCCGATCACCGACCACGCCCCCGAGATCTCCGCCGTCATGGGCCCGGCCATCGACGCGGTGCTGGCCTTCCAAGCCGACCCGTCCTCGTTGACTCAGGCCAACGAGCAGGTCAACGCGCTGTTCCGGTAACCACCCACCCCGGTAACCCTGTGGAGCGACGATGCGACACCGACCGGCAAGACCCCGACTCCCGATCGGCGCGGTAGCCGCCGCGCTGCTGCTGGCGACCCTGTCGCCGACGACCCCGACCGCCGCCGCCCGGACCGAACCCGCCGCCGAGACCCTGCGCGTGGACCTCGCCGCCCCCACCGGGGCGTTCCGCGGCGGCGCGACCGGCATCCTCTACGGCCTGGGCGACCCCGGCGTGCCGTCGCGCGACCTCATCGCCGGCATGAAGCCCCGCACCATCGCCCAGAAGCCGCCGGACGGCGAACAGCACCCCAACGGCGACGCCCTCGTGGTGGCCGACGACCTCTTCGCCGCCGGCGGCGCGGACGTCTTCATCAACTCCCAGGACATCTACAGCGCCTGGCCCTACCAGGACCTGGGCATCGACGACTACATCGCCCGGCTGCGGCCCCAGCTGGAGAAGGTGGCCGCGCGACCGGACCGCGACCGGTTCGTGTGGACGATCTTCAACGAGCCCGACTGGATCTGGTACGGCGACTGGGCCACCAAGAAGGACAAGTTCCTCGCCGACTGGACCAAGGTCTACCGGACCGTCAGGTCGGTGCTGCCCACCGCGCGCATCGACGGGCCCGGCGAGGCGAGCTACAACCCGGGCAGGCTGCGCGACTTCCTCGCCTACGCCAAGGCGAACGACGTGCTGCCCGACATCGTCACCTGGCACGAGCTGAGCCCGGACTCCCTGAACCACTACCGCGCCCACTACGAGGACTACCGGGCCCTCGAGAAGTCCCTGGGCATCGGACCGCTCCCGATCAACATCACCGAGTACACCAACCGCCGCGACACCTCCGTGCCCGGTCAGCTGATCCAGTGGATCACCATGCTGGAGGACACCAAGGTCGACGGGCAGATGGCGTACTGGTCGCTCGCCGGCAACCTCAGCGACCAGGCCGTGCGCACGGGCCGCGCCAACGGCGGCTGGTGGCTCACCAAGTGGTACGCCGACCTGTCCGGCGACACCGTCCGCGTCACCGCGCCCCGCCCCAGCACCCGGGACACGTTGCAGGGCCTGGCGACGCTGGACCGCGCCGACGCGAAGGCGACCGTGCTGCTCGGCGGCACGGCCAACCCGGTGGACGTCGCCGTCACCGGTCTGGACCGGCGGTTGTTCGGCGGTCACGTCGACGTGCGCGTGTCCAAGACCACCTGGTCCGGCTACGAGGGCGACGCCGGGCAGCCACCGGTCGTCGCGGCCTCCCGCGTCCGGGTCTCCGACGGCGAGCTCACCGTCAAGGTGCCCGGCGGCGACCCCCTCGCCGCCTACCAGGTGATCGTCACCCCGGCCGGCCTCGCCCCGGCCCCGGTCGCCGACGCGCCCTGGACCTCCCGCCACGAAGCCGAGTCCGGCCTGGTGGAGAACGCCTCCGTGGTCGACCAGTCGGACCCGTCGGGCTGGCGGTACACCACGTCCGGCGGCAAGGACGTCGGCTACATGAACAACGCCGGCTCGCGGGTCACCGTCGAGGTGGACGTGCCGCGCACCGGGACGTACCGGCTGGGCGTCCTGTACGGCACCAACGGGTTCGTCGGCAGGCAGGCCCTCTACGTGGACGACGCCCACGTCACCACGCTGACCTTCCCGGCCACGCTGAACTGGCAGTACCGGGGCAGGCTCGACACGCCGGTCCAGCTCGCCGCCGGCCGGCACCGCATCTCCCTGCGCACCAGCGACCCCACCGGGTTCCTCGGCCGCCCGGCCGACATCGCGCTGGACCGCATCGACCTCACCGAGGTCACCGGTCCGGAGAAGGCGAGCTACCCGTTGGCCGACGCGCGCCGCACCGGTGGTTCGGTCGACCGCGGGGTCCGGGCCCTGCGGGCGCTCGTGCCGAACGCCGTGGTCCTGCGCCCCGGTGACGCCGTGACCGCCTACGTGTCCGCCGCGGAGGACGGCTACTACGCGCTGTCCACCACCTGGTTCGGCACCGGCCACAGCGCACTGGGCCTGACCCTGTCCGGCCGCCGCGTCGCCGGCGGCGACCTGACCGCCGACCGGGCGGGCGCGTGGACCGGCCGCGCGACGGTGCACCTCAAGGCCGGGATCACCGAGGTCGTGCTGTCCAACGAGGGCCGGAGCCCCCTGGTCGTCGGCACGCTCGACCAGGTGCGCGCCCAGGACGCCGACCGGCGCGCGGTCCGCGTCGAGGCGGAGGCCGGGCGGCTCGGCGGGGGAGCGGCGACGGCGACGGGCCCGTGGGCCTCCGGCGGCAGCTACGTCGGGTC
>NZ_JBHYXZ010000237.1:0-9708 GCF_042752395.1 Actinosynnema sp. NPDC059335
GCCCGGGAACTCCCCCCGCGGGGCGGCGCCCGGGGGCCCCCGTCGGGGGTGCTGATCGGGCGGCGCTGGTGCTGGTGCTGGTGGTCGGGGAACAGGGTGATGAAGTACTCGCTCCAGCCGCCCATGCGGACGCGCAGCAGGTCGTACTGCTCCGGGTCGCGGCGGGCGGCGGCCATGGTCGCGGGGTCGGCGCAGGTGACGGTGAGCAGGTTGGAGCCGGTGCCGCGGGCGAACTCCTCGATGACCTCCACCAGCGCCGCGTGCGGGAAGTCCTCGCGGATGTTGAAGTCGGTGGGCGCGGCGTCCCAGAGTGATTCCGCGCCGTCGCCGGTGAAGCCCCGCAGCGAGGCGATGATCCCCCGCTCCTGGAGGTCGACGGGCTTGTCGACCGGGCTCGGCGTGGGGCTGAGGTCGGAGGCCAGGGTTTCGCCGCGTCGTCGTCCCTCGGGGGAAGCGCCGTTGGCCGCGCCGAACTCCAAATAGTTCTCGAACGTCCCCACGCCGGGCTGGAGCTGGACGCCGAACGGGTGGTCGGGGGTGCCGATGTCGTTGGCCAGCCTGACCAGGGTGCGGGCGGTGGGCGGGGCGGGGTCGGTGAGGACCGAGACCACGGTGTCGGAGACGCGGCGCAGGAACCGGTTGCCGAAGTCGTCGACCGACTCGTGCCCTCGGCCGTAGCGCGGCAGCGCCAGCGCGGCCTTGCGCAGGTCGCGGAAGCGCTCGGCCCGGGCGGCGATGCGGCCGGCGCCCACCGTCGAGTTGACGAAGGGCTCGGCCATGGACTCGCCCCAGTCGCACATCAGGGCCTCGACCAGTTCGGGCAGCGAGGTGGCGGCGGTGGTGGGGTCGTAGACGAGGTGCTTGATCGCCAGGAGCGAGTTGATGGCGTTGGGCAGGGCGATCAGGCCGGGCGCGATGACGTTGTACCGGGCGCCTCCGGCGTAGTAGTCCAGCCCAATCTCGACGCAGTCGTCGATGAAGCAGGACAGCAGCGGTGAGGGGCACACGTCGCTCATCTGGCCGAACGCCGCCAGCTGGCCGTCGACCTGCTTGGCGTACATCCACCGCAGGTGCTTGAAGTACAGCTCCACGACCTGCTCGAACGTGGTCAGCTCCACCGGTTTGGCCGAGGTGAACGACACCCGCTGGCCGCGGAAGTACATCGGTCCGGCGGTGAGCCACGCCTTGCCCTGGTTGAGGGTGGCCTCCAGCACGTGCAGCATGTTGACCTGGCCGAGCGTGAACCAGTTCCTGCCGACGAACTGGGGTTCGTAGCAGCCGTCGCAGGCGTAGTCGCGGGCGACCTCCAGCGGCACCTCGCTGCGCCACCTCTCCCCCGCCTTCTCCCGCACCGGGGTGAACTCGGTGGGGTCGGGCCCGCCGTCGCCGATGTGCTCGCCACTGCGCACCAGCCCGGGGATGATCTTGGCGTCGTTGAGCAGGATGGGGTGCGCGCCACCGCTGAGCAGCGCGCGGGCGGCCTCCTCGGCGAACTCGCGGGGCATGTCCGGCCGCACGCGCAGCGACAGGCACGGCGCGTTGAGCGGCAGCCGGCGGGCGGCGAGCAGGCACAGCATCGTGGTGGCGTTGTAGGCCGGCGCGCCCTCGTCGGGCGTGTCGTCGGCGAGCGTTCCGCCGACGGTGATCTGCTGGACCCACTGGTTGGTGGCGGCCCCTTGGGGGTAGTTGCCGCTGAAGCCGCCCATCGCCATGTTGCCGTAGGGCTGGTGGTCCTCCACGAACGTCCGGTTCCACAGGACCTTCTCGCCGAGCTTGACCCACAGGCAGTCGATGATCTCCTGCGCCTGCTCGTCGGTGATCAGGCCGAGGTCGCGGTCCTGTCGCCGGAAGGGCTCCAGGAGCTGGTCCAGGCGGCCGATGGCGGTCGGCTCGCCCACCAGGTGCAGGCACGAGTGCACGGTGAAGATCAGCTGGGCGGCTTCCAGGAGCGTGTCCGGCGGCTGGTGGGCCAGCTTGCGCATCCGGGCGTGGACGGCCAGCAGGTTCTCCAGCTCGGCCTGCTGGGACGGCGGCGTGTCGTGGGCCAGCCGGGCGGCCAGCTCGGCGAAGGCGAGGCAGTGGTCGCCGACCCCCTCCAGGGCCAGGACGATGGCGCGGTAGAACTGCCGCTTGCCCTCGTCGCCGGTCGCGGCGAGCTTGGCGCTCACCTCGGAGATCAGCCCGTCCAGGCCCTTGTCCAGCAGGCGCTGGTAGTCCGGGACGACGTGGCCGACGCCGGAGGCCGCGCTCAGGCCGCGGAAGAAGTTCTGCAGCTGCTCGTCCTCGCGCGTGTAGTCGATGACGTACTTGCCCTGGCCCAGCCCCAGGTTGGGCATCCCGCCGACGATCAGCTCGGCCGGTTCGATGTGATAGGTGTCGGCGCCGTTGATCGTCCTGCCGTGCTCGTGCCGCCGGCCGCGGAACCCGTAGTCGTCACCCGCGAACACCTTGCCCAGACCGATTTTGATGGCCCAGCCCATGCGCTCGACCACCGGCAGGGCCATGATTTCGCGGGACCGCTGCTCCCCGACGTACCGGTCCAGGTAGACCGACAGGTGCTCCAACTCCTGCTGCGCGCGGTCGAAGTACCAGCTGTCCTGCCACCGGGAGAACATGTTCTCCAGCAGCCGCAGCACCCGGCCCGAGGGCGGTCGGCAGTGCTCCCGCTGGTCGGCCGGGATCGTGGACATGCGGTGCAGGTAGTCGTGGTGGTTGTAGTACATGTAGCCGTTGCGCGAGCGCCGGTCGAAGTGCCGGTCCAACCTCTCCCAGTCCACGCCGGGGAAGTCGTCCCACGACCGCGCCAGGTCCGGCACCGGGGTGGGGTCCAGCCGCAGGTTGAGCTGGCTCGGGACGAAGTAGAACCCGCCGAGGTCGGACCGCACGTTGGACAGCAACCGGTCGGCCATGAAGCCGTCGTTCGA
This sequence comes from Actinosynnema sp. NPDC059335, assembly GCF_042752395.1. Lineage (NCBI taxonomy): Bacteria > Bacillati > Actinomycetota > Actinomycetes > Pseudonocardiales > Pseudonocardiaceae > Actinosynnema > Actinosynnema sp. NPDC059335. Next base: position 2,925 of record NZ_JBHYXZ010000237.1, read on the forward strand.
CCCGATCTGCTGGTCCATGATCTTCTCCAGCGTCGCGACCGAGTTCGCGAAGCCGGCGAAGTAGATGCCCTTCTCGTCACGGCGGCTCGCGCCCTTGGCGAGCAGGTCCTCGTCGCCCAGGGCGGTGGACGTGCCGTAGGGGAGGCTCAGCCGCAACAACGGGGTGGTGTCACCCGCCTCGTCCTGCGCCCGCGAGCGGCTGATGTGGCTGCGGTCGTCCCGGGACGGGATGATGATGTCGTCGGCGGTGCGGCCGACCAGGTCCTCGATCTGGTCGGGGTTCATGTTCAGCAGGTTCGACCAGTTGATCGTGAAGCGCTGGGCCAGCACGAACGACGCGCCGAGGTAGTCGGGGTCGTCCAGGCCGACGAGGGTGTGCTTCTGGAAGCTGACCGGGCTGGTGGGGTTGTTGAGGTTCTCGGAGAACCGGCAGCCCACGACCTTGCCGCCGCGCTTGTCCTCGCGCACCGACTTCGTCGCGGCCTGCTGGCTCACGGTCCTGGTGGCGTCGATGCCGCCGGTGGCGGCCAACTTCGCGCTGAGCCGTGCGAACACCGCGGGGCAGTGGTCCTCGTTGGCGGACTTGATGTGGAACCACAGGTCCGCCCCGGAGTCCACGAAGGTGCCGTTGGAGCGCTCGAACACCTTGGACGGGGCGAATCCCGCGTCCACCCCTCGCTCGCCGGTGGGGAAGCGCAGCGCCATCCCCTTGGGCGGCGTCATGTCCTCCTGGAGGCACCACTCGTGCCACAGCCGGAAACCCACGCCGGCCACGACGGTGGTGTGGGCGCTGCCGAAGTCCGCGTGGATCTCGTGGCGCAACTCCGCGAGGACCGCGGACAGCTGGGGCAGCGTCGGCGCCCGACCGTCCCCGGCCCGCCAGAACGTCGCGAACACCGCGTACGGCGACGGGTAGATCAGCCCACGCTGCACGTGCCGCCACACGTCGTGCCCGACGGGACCGTCCTCGGCGGCGAACAGGTCCGGCGCCTCGGAGGTGCCGAGGTCCGTCGTTGTCCCGGTGCGCGACTCCTGCAGCGTCAAGGCTCTTCGTCCCCGTCCCGGTCGACCCGGCGCCGACCACCGGTCGATGCTCGCAGGAACGGGGGTGCTCGCGAGGCTCCCGCAGGGTGCGTGACCCGACAGGGCACTCTTGTGACTCCATCGGGGACTGAGACCGGTTGGCCGTCGCCGTCGTAGCTACCGAGCGTGCCGGATGTCCGCTCTTCAACGCCCGCGAATACATCTGCGGGTGAGCTCTGACCCGTAGTCGGTGGTGGCGCCGGGTATCTGTCAGGGTAGGAGGATGCGGTGGCGGAGGAGGTCGAACCCGGCGCGTCCGTGCCCTCGGTCCGATCCGGGTGGCCATCGAGCGGTCGCCGGTGCCCGGCCCGACGAGCCGAGCGAAGACGGCGGCCCACGCTGAACGGTGTGGACGGGGCACTCTCGCGAACACCCAGGCACCATCGTGTCTCTTTCGAGTGGTTTTCGGATTCGCGCGCTACGGCACGGAGACGGACGGGTATCAAGAGCACACGAGGCGCGATGCCTGCGGTCACGTCGGGCAGGGACGTCCCGTATCCAGCGCGGGAAGTGAGCAGCCATGACCGACCGTTCGGGTTACCACCGCAGTCGCGGCCAGGACGACGAGTACGCGGGCGCCATCACCGTCGGCACAGAGGACATCGGCATCGGAGTCACAGAGGACATCGGCGCCGGAGTCACAAAGGACATCGGCGTCGATGTCCACGGCAGTGCCACGGTCGCAGAGGACGCGCCTGAAGAGGGGTCTACCTCGTGATCGGCTCTGGCGCACTTTCGGTGGTGACGGAGTAGCCGGTCGCGGCCTCGACCTTGCGGTCGAGATCGATCCGCTTGCCGGGGAGGTGCTTTCGGGCTGTCGACGCCTTCGTCATCGCAGCGCCGGCGGCACGGCCACAACGCGGATGCGGACCGCGACCGACGCCCTCCGCCATGCACCCGACGACCGGAACCGGCAGTCGGAAATACCGTCCCCGCAAGAGGGTCGACATCCACAACAGGATCACGAACCGACCGGCCACTCACCGTCACCACCGGAAGTGCGCCAGAGCCGCGGGTGCACACGTCTTGGTCTTGGATGGACCCGACCGCCGAGGCCCGCACCGATGACGGCCGGCGTCACCGCGGGAGCGGCGGACGCGCGGTGGCAGTCGCGTGCGGGCCCGGCGGGGTCGGTCGCCGGTGTCCGTCAGTCGCGGACGGACTTGTAGCGCAGGAGGACAGCGCCCGACCGGAAGGCGCGGTTCTCCACCAGTTCCAGGGTCAGCCACCTGTCCAGCGAGGGGAAGAACGGCGTGCCGCCGCCGATCGCGGCCGGGGTGACGAGCACGTGGAACTCGTCCACCAGACCGGCTCGGACCAGGGGCGCGGCGAGCGTGGCGCCGCCGACCTCCATCAGGCCGTCGGTCTCGGCCTTGAGCCTCTTGGCGGCCTCGACCACGTCACCCCGTTCCAGCCGGGAGTTCCACCCGACCGAGTCCAGGGTCTTGGAGAAGACCACTTTCGGCATCGCGAGCCACAGCCGCGCGTACTCGGCCTCCACCGGGGACACGTCGGGCGCCTCGCCGGCGGTCGGCCAGTGGGCCGCCATCAGCTCGTACAGCCTGCGCCCGTACAGCGACAGCGCGACCTGCCCGGTGCGGTCGTTCCAGAACTGGTGCAACTCCTCGTCCGGCGTGCTCCAGCCGAGGTCGCCGTTCGCGTCGGCGATGTAGCCGTCCACCGAGACGTTCATGCCATAGGTCAGCCATCCCATGGCGGTACAGGATGCCGGAGCACGGGGAACCCGCCGCACCGCCACGCCGGCTCGACAGGACAACGCCGACGTCGGGCTCCGCCCAGGTCGCGCGGAACCCCACCGCCGCACCGCCACCGCGAGGGAAACCGGCCGGCCGGACGCGGTGCGCAGCAGGTCGTTGACCGGTTCGAGCCGCCGACGTCACGGGCGGCCGTCGGCCCGACCGGTGAACCCGTGCCGCATCAGGCCAGCAGGTCCGGGGTGATGTCGCCGATGGTGGGGCAGCCGGTGAGCGCCATGGCCAGGTCCAGGTCGGCCAGCAGGCAGCGCAGGACGTGGGTGACGCCGCGTTGCCCGTCCAGCGCCAGGCCGTACAGGAACGGGCGGCCGTAGAGGATCGCGTCGGCGCCCAGCGCCAGGGCTTTGAGGATGTCGCTGCCGGTGCGGACGCCCGAGTCGAAGAGGACCGGGACGTCCGGGCCCACGGCGGCGCGGACGGCGGGGAGGACGTCCAGGGCCGCGACGGTCCCGTCCAGTTGGCGGCCGCCGTGGTTGGAGACGATGATGCCGTCGGCCACGCCCAGGTCCAGGGCGTGCCGGGCGTCGTCGGGGTGCAGGATTCCTTTCAGGAGGATCGGCAGCGACGTCACGGTGCGCAGCCAGGGGAGGTCGTCCCACGTCAGGGTGGGGTTGGCGAAGACGCGGGCCCAGTGCTGGACGACCGTGCGGTCGTCCGCGTCCGGGGGCAGGGCGGCGCGGAAGACGGGGTCGCTGATGAAGTTGGCGATGCCGGCCCGGTGCAGGAACGGCAGGTAGCCCTGGTCCAGGTCGGTCGGGCGGTAGCCGAAGGTCGGGGCGTCCACGGTGAGGACGATCGCCGTGTAGCCGCTGCGCTCGGCGCGGTGGACCAGGGAGGCGGCGACGGCGCGGTCCGCGGGCCAGTAGAGCTGGAACCAGCGCGGTTGCGGGCCGGATTCGGCGGCGACGTCCTCCATGCTGTGGGACGAGCCGGTCGAAAGGACGAACGGCACGCCGACGTCCGCGGCGGCGCGGGTGGTGGCCGGTTCGCCGTCGGGGTGGACGACGGTTTGCGCGGCGGTCGGCGCGAGCAGGACCGGGACGGCCAGTCGCTGTCCGAACAGGGTCACCGTCGTGTCGCGGCGGGCCGCGCCGCGCAGCACCCGCGGTACCAGGCGGTGGCGGGCGAACGCCTCGCGGTTCGCGCGGCCGGTGTCGCCCACGCCCGCGTCACCGACGACGTAGCCGCGTGCGGTGGGGGTCATGGCGGTGCTCGCCACGGCCTCCAGGGCGGTCAGGTCGGTGGTGAGGCGGGGCGCGGTGCCGGACACGTAGATCTCCCGCACCAGGGTGGCGGGAGGCGGCGGCGGGGTCAGGGTGCGGGTGATCAGGTGTCCGACGGCCGGATCGCGGGCGGTGAGGGCGAAGTGGCCGCCGGACAGCAGGTCGGTGTGGCAGCCGCCGGTGGTGTGGCGGGCCCAGCCGCGGGTCTGCTCGGCGGTGTTCTTGGGGTCGGCGTCGGCGAGCAGCACGGTGATCGGGGCGCGCACCCCCGTGCCCGGAGCGGGGTGGTAGCGGCGCAGGGCGCGGTGGTCGGCGCGGAGCAGGCGGATGATCTCGGCGGCCACGTCCGGTTCCCGCAGGAGCGGTTCGGGCACGCCGCCCAGTCGGCGCAGCTCGGTGACGATGTCGTCGTCGGTCAGGGTGTCCAGGTCCGGCTCGGCCCAGTCCTCGTCGGGCGGCCGGGCGGCGGAGACGTACAGGCGGGCGACCGTGCCGCGCTGTTCGAGCAGCCGCGTGGTCTCGAAGGCGACGAGCGCGCCCATGCTGTGCCCGAGCAGGGCGAGCGGCCGGTCGGTGTACGGGGCGAGGAAGCGGGCGGCTTCCCCGGCCAGGGTCGTGAGGTCCGCGGCCACCGGGTCGGCCCGGCGCTCGCGGCGGCCGGGGTACTGGTAGGCGAGCAGTTCGACGTCCTCGGGCAGGGCGGCGGACAGGGCGGTGAAGGCGTCCGCGGCTCCGCCCGCGTGGGGGAAGCAGGCCAGCCGGACGGTCGGGTCGGTCCTGGGTCGCAGCGCGCGCACCGGGGTGCTCTCGGCCAGGGTCATGAGGTCACGTCCTCGGGTGCGGGGCCGACCAGCTCGCTCAGGTGCTCGCCCAGGTGGGTCGGTGTCGGCCAGTCGTACATGAAGGTGACGGGCAGGCGGATGCCGGTCGCGGCGTCGATGCGGTTGCGCAGCTCGACCGCGGCGAGCGAGTCGAGGCCGATCCGGTCGAACGGCACGAGCGGGTCGATCGCCTGGCCGGAGGCGTGGCCCAGGACGATCGCGGTCTCGTGGCGGACCGTGTCCAGCAGGGTCGGTCCCCCGGTCGGCGCGGCGGGGGCGGCCGGAGCGGCCACCAGGTCGCGCAGCAGCGGCGGGACGTCGCGCAGGCCGTCCAGCGCCCACTCGGCGGCCACGGCCACCGGCGCGTTGCGGCGCACGGCGGCGTCGAACAGGTCCAGGCCGCGCTCGTCGGACAGCGGCAGCACGCCCGTGCGGGCCATCCGCGCGGTGTCGGCGGCGGTCAGGTCGGACGCCATGCCGCCCTGCCACAGGCCCCACACGACGGAGGCGCCCGGTCGTCCCGCCGCGCGCCGCGCCTCGACCAGGCCGTCGAGGAACGCGTTGCCGGCCGCGTAACCGGCCTGCCCGGCGGTGCCGAGGGTGCCCGCCAGCGAGGAGAAGGCGACGAACGCGCCGAGGTCGAGGTCCCGGGTGGCGGCGTCCAGGTTGAGCGCCGCGTCCACCTTCGGCCGCAGCGCCCGGTCGAGCTTGTCCGGCGTGAGCGACGCCAGCACCCCGTCGTCCAGCACGCCCGCCGCGTGCACCACACCGCCGATCCGCACGCCGTCACGGGCCAGGTCGCGCAGTGCCGCGTCCAAGGCGTCGCGGTCGGCGGCGTCGCAGGCGATCGTGCGCACGTCCGCGCCGGACCCGGCCAGCTCCTCCGCGAACACCGCCGCCGGGTCGCCCGGTTCCGGGAGGCGGCGGCCCATCAGCACCACCTGCCGCACCCCGTGCTCCGCCACCAGGTGCCGGGCGACGAGCCGGCCGAGCTGCCCGTGGCCGCCGGTGATCAGCACGGCGCGGGCGGTGTCCCACACGTCGTCGGCCGGGGCGGTGAGCACGACCTTGCCGACGTGCCGGGCCTCGGCGAGGTGGCGGAAGGCGTCGGGCGCCCGCCGCAGGTCCCAGGTGGACACGGGCGGCGGCCGCAGGACGCCCTGCTCGAACAGGTCCAGCAGGGTGGCGAGCACGTCGCGGATCCGGTCGGGGCCGGGGTCGCGCACGTCGTAGGCGCGGTACGCCACGCCGGGGTGGGCGGCCGCGACGGCGTCCGGGTCGCGGCGCTCGGTCTTGCCCATCTCCAGGAAGCGCCCGCCGCGCGGCAGCAGGCGCAGCGAGGCGTCGATGTGCTCGCCCGCCAGGGAGTTGAGCACCACGTCGACGCCCCGGCCGCCGGTGGCGGTGAGGAAGCGCGGTTCGAAGCCGGGTTCCCGCGACGACGCGATGTGGTCGTCGGGCAGCCCGGCGGCGCGCAGCACGTCCCACTTGCCGGGGCTCGCCGTGGCGAACACGTCGGCGCCGAGGTGGCGGGCCAGCTGCACGGCGGCCGTGCCGACCCCGCCGGTCGCGGCGTGCACCAGCACGGACTCCCCCCGGCGCAGCCCGCCGAGGTCCACCAGGCCGTGATAGGCGGTCAGGTAGGCCACGGGCACCGCGGCGGCCTGCTCGAACGTCCAGCCGTCCGGGATCCGGCACAGCAGCCGGTGGTCGGTGAACGAGACCGGGCCGACGCCCGCGAACAGGCCCATCACCCGGTCGCCGGGCCGCAGCCCGGTGACGCCCGCGCCGACCTCCAGCACCACGCCGGCCCCCTCGCGCCGCGGGGGGGGGGGGGTGGGGGGGCGGGGGGGGGGCGGCGCGGGGGCGCGCGGGGGGGGGC
>NZ_JBHYXZ010000238.1:0-9667 GCF_042752395.1 Actinosynnema sp. NPDC059335
GTGGTTGGGGGGGGCGGGGCGGCCCCCCCTCGCCGGGGGTCGCGGCGGGGGGCCGCGCCGCGCGCCCCCCCCGCCCGGCGGCTCAGCAGTACAGGTTGTTGCCCGCGGGCACGCCGAGGATGCCGACGAACCGCTGGTAGGCGTCCACCCGGCTCTGGACCTGGGCGGGGTTGCGCCCGCCGCACTCCAGCGACCCGTTGATGCTGCGGATCGTCTCGCCGAAGCCGTACCCGTTGACCATCGCGTTGTGCGGGGTCATGGTGCCCGGACCGGACTGGGTGTTCCAGTACCAGAGGGCGGTCTTCCAGGCCACCGAGGCGTCGTTCTGCACGAGCCACGGGTTGGTCAGCAGCGGCAGGCCGAGCGCGTCGCCCGCCGCCTTGTAGTTGAAGTTCCAGCTGAGCTGGATCGGACCGCGACCGTAGTAGGCCGCCTGACCGGCGGGGCAGCCGTAGGGCTGGCCCGCGTCGCAGTAGTGCGGGTAGTTGGCCTGGTTCTGCTCCACGATGTGCACCAGGCCGCCGGTCTCGTGGTTGGCGTTGGCCAGGAACGCCGCCGCCTCCTGCTTGCGCACGGTGTCGCTGCCGGTCTTGGCGAAGCCGGGGTACGCGCTCAGCGCGGCGGTGAGCCCGGCGTAGGTGTAGAACGGGTTCCGGTTCGGGAACATCTGCCGGAACTGCGCCTCGCTCACCACGAAACCGCCCGTCGCCGGCGGGTTGGTCGTGGTGGTCGGCGTCGAGCCGCAGGTGTAGGGCTCCCAGTACCAGGTGCTGATGGTCGGGTCGTAGCCCGGGTTATCGTGCTCGGCGATGTAGAACCTGCCGTCGGTGTAGCGCACGATGCTGCCGGCGGGGTACCACTGCCCCTGCACCCACGCCGGGTGGTCGCAGGACGACGGCGGGGGCGTGGTGCCGCCGCCGCAGACGCCCTGGTCGGCCCAGACGGCGGCCGAGCCGGGGGTCTCGTTCTGGGTCCACCACTTGGCCTGCCAGTTGCGCCCGGCGTGCGACGCCGTCATGCCGCCGGTGTAGACGGCCGACGGGGACCACGCGGACGCGCAGGCGGCCGCGGCGGCGGTGTTGGCCACCGCGACGGTCAGCGCCGCCCCGACCACGAAGGCGGCGATCGCCGCCACTACGCGGAATCTCGACACAAGATCACTCTTTCCGTTCGAGCGCCCTCGGACGTGTGACGGGGGCCACTCAACCGGAATGGTCTACACCAGTCAAGCCCGAACGCGAACTTTCCCCACGTCCCGTGGGAGCGCTCACACGGTCGGCCGAACGCCGTCCGCGCCCGCGCCACCGTTCTCCACGCCCGTCGGTGGAACCGGAATTCGGCAGGACCATCGGCGACGAATCATTTGTGCGGCGGCGTAACGAAGTTCGCGCGTGCTCGATATGTCCCGTGACTGCGCGAGGCGCTCGAACCCCCGGGACGCTGCCATGACGCCACCGAACCCCGTCGCCCCGGCCGAGGCCGGGAACCCTTTCGACGATTTCCGCAAGTACCTGGAACCGCTCGGTGTCGAGGCCCCGGAATGGCTCCTGAAAGCGTTGTTGGCGGTCCTCGCGCTCGGCGTCGTCGTCACCGCGGTCAAAACCGTCACGCCGGTTCTGCACGAGTCGTGGAACGTCGTCCGCTGGCTGGTGGGCGGACGGCTGGCCGACGAGCGGCGCAGGCGGCGTCGGCGGCAACTCTTCGCGCAGCACCTCGACGACCGGCTGCGGCACCTGGAACTGCAGGAGGACTGGCGCGACGAGAAGTACGCCGAGCTGGAAGCGGAAGTGGAGATCGAGCACAGCAGGCGGTGGCAGTGGGCGCGGAAGCTGCTGCCGGTGCGCGGCTCGACCCTGCGGCGCGTCCGCTCGTTGTCGCACGCGCTCGGCAAGAGCGACGAGCGACTGGTGCTGCTGGAGGGCGAGCCGGGCGCGGGCAAGAGCGTCGCCCTGAGGCACCTGGCCCGGCTCCTCACCCGCCGGGCGTCGACCAGCCGGGACATCAAGGCCACGATCCCCCTGTACCTGAACCTGAAGCAGCTCGACGTGCGACCGGAGGACATCACCGCCGAAGCGGTCCGCGAGTTCGTCCTCGCCACCCTCGACGAGGCCAACAGCCGAGACGTCCAGGAGGTGCTGGACACCGAGTTCGACCGCGGCCTGGAGGAGGGCACCTGGCTGTTCCTCTTCGACTCCTTCGACGAGATACCCGACATCCTGTCCGCCGAGGACGCCCGCCGAGTCGCCCCCCGCTACGCGCAGGCGATCGCCGACTTCCTGGGCCCGTTCGGGCGCTGTCGCGGCATCGTCGCGTCCCGCGACTTCAGCAGCCCGGACATCCGGCAGTTCACCCGGTTCCGCATCCTGCGCCTGTCCCCGCGCCAGCAGCAGCGGCTGATCACCCGCGCCGACCTGGACCGGCGGGTGGACCGGGCGATGCGGGCCGGCCTCGCGACCGCGTCGCGGGACGTCTCGACCTTCGCGGGCAACCCGATGTTCCTGGGCCTGCTGTGCGAGCACATGCGCAACAACGCGACCTTCCCGACCGCGTCGCACACGGTGTTCGAGGACTACCTGTCGCACCGGCTGCGCCGCGACGCCGCGCGGATCGAGGCCAGGTTCGGCATCACGGCCGACTTCGTGCGCGCCGGGGCGGAGGAGGCATCCTTCCTGATGGCCTCCGTGCCCAGGATGGGCCTCACGCCGACACGGGAGGCGCTGATCAGGGCCGCGCCCGCGCAGGAGCGGGTCAGTCCGCGCCTGCTGGGCACGGTGCTCCAGGCGTTGGAGTACACCAAGCTCGGCCGGACCGACGTGAACGCGACGGGCGACACCACGTTCTCCTTCGTGCACCGCAGGTTCCAGGAGTACTTCGCGACCTGCGTCGTCATCGGGGCACCCGGGCGCGTCACGGTCGACGCGCTGCTGGACGACGACCGGTGGCGGGAGACCGCGGTGACCCTGCTCCAGGTCCAGGACGGGCAGGCCGTCGCCGCGTTGACCGACGAGGCCACGGCCAGGCTCCGGCGGTACGCCGACGAAGTCGACGGGGCCGGCCCCTTCCGCTGGCCCGCGGGCTGCCTGCACCTGCTCGGCATCCTGGCCACCGGGCTGGAGACGCACCCGGCGGCGGTCACCGACGAGATCCGCGGACTGGTCGACCGGGTGCTGGAACGGGCGTGGACCGAGGGTCACCGGCTGCACAAGCGGCGCACGCTGGCGTTCGCCAACCTCGCCACCGCCACCGTCACCGAGCGGCTCCTGACCGAGGCGTTCCGGTCGCGCAACGAGTACCTGCGCGAGGCCGCCTTCCGGACCGCGGGGGCGCTGCCCGCACTGAACCCCGTGCTGCGCGCCCGGATCCGCCGGGCGCTCCTCGGCCTCGCGGCCGGACTCGACGTCCACCGCAAGCGCGCGTCGACCGTCGCGCAGGTCAAACGGCTCTCACGACCGACGGAGTTCCTGAACCTGCTCAACCTGCTGTCGATCGCGATGCCCATCGCCTTGGCCTTCTCGGCGGGCGGTTTCCTGGTCCCGGTGGTCGACTTCGTCGCGCACTACGAGTCCCTCGGCGTCGCGGAGCGGCTGATGGGAGCCGTCTTCGGGAGCTTCATGCTGGTCACCGTGGTGACGGTGGTCATCTCGGCCGCGTTCCGGACCGCCTCCGCGACGGGTGGCGGGGGCACGCTGGACAAGGCCCTGTCCCGGGCGGCACTGCCCGAGTACCGGCTGTTGGCCGCGACTTCGACCACCGTGCTGCTCGGGACGAACGCCGTGTTCAGCCTGCTGGTCACCACGCAGGTGGCCGCGCTGCTGGGGTGGTACTCGATCGCGGGGTGGCTGGCCCTCGGGTTGTTCGGCGCGCTGTGGCCCGCGGCGGTGATCTGGGCGAGCCGCACGGGGATCGGCACCAGCCCCGCGTGGTGGCCGCTGCTGCCGTTGCTGCTGGTGGTCGTGGGCGGCTACCGGGTACCGCGGTGGTCGCGCGCCCGCCTCGGGCAGGTGCGGGACTGGCCCGCGGCCCGGCACAGGGTGGCACGACTGCTGCGCACCCGGCTGCCCCGACTGGGGAAGGCGCTGGTGTCCGTCGGCGTCGCGGGAACGGTCGCCACCGGAGCCGTCACGCTGGTCCTCGGCGTGCCTGTGCTGGTGCCCGTGGTGATCTGGCTCAGCGGCCTGGCGCTCGTGGTCCTGCTCACCGCGCTGGTGGCGAGCAGCGGCGTCTTCCTGCTGCGACCCGCCGGTCGTGCCCGCACCGCGGACCAGGCGCTCGACCTGCTCGCCCGCGCCCGCAGCACGACGGCGGTCGGTTTCGTCGTGGAGCGCTTCGGCGCCCGGGGCATCGCGCGCGATCCCGACGTCCGCTTCGCGCTGGAGAACCTCGTCGGCGAGATCGAACAGGCCCAGCGGCGCGCCGACGACGACCCGGGCCTGCTCCTCCGCGACGCGTGCCCCAGCCTGGCCGCCCGACGCACGCCCCGACACCCCCTCCTCGACGCCTGGCCACTGCGCGCCACGACCCGGCTCCAGGTCCGCTCGCTGAGCGAAGAGGTGCTCGACGACCTCGCCCGGCTCGTCGAGCAGGAGTGAGCGCCGGGCGGGAGGTTTAATGGCCCGGTGCAGTGGACGCGGTACTGGCGCGCGGCGGACCGGCCGCTCGAGGCGATGCACGCGCACTTCACCTCCCACCGCTACCACCGGCACAGCCACGACGCGTACTCGTTCGGCGTGACGGAGCAGGGCGCGCAGGCGTTCCGCTGCCGGGGCGGCACGCACACCAGCGCGGCGGGCGAGGTGCTCGCGTTCAACCCCGACGAGGCGCACGACGGGCGGACCGCGTCCGACGACGGGTTCACCTACCGGATCGTCCACATCGGACCGTCGCTGGTCGCCGAGCTGCTGCCGCGCCTGCCGTTGTTCCGCGACCCGGTGGTGCACTCGCCGCGCCTGGCCGACGCGCTGCGCCACCTGCACACCGCCCTCCAGGAGGGCACCAGCCTGGCCCGCGACGAGCACCTGATGCACGCCGTGCGCGCGATGGCCGCCCACGTCATGCCGCTGCCCGCCGCGACCGGCACGCCGGGCGACCCCTCCGCCGCCCGCGACCTCATCGAGGCGCACCACGCCGAGGACCTCACCACCGCGGCCCTCACCCGGGCGACCGGGCTGAGCCGCTTCGCGCTCTACCGCGCGTTCCGCGCCGAGTACGGCCTGTCCCCCAGCGAGTACCAGCGCCAACGCCGGCTGCGCGAGGCCAGGCGGTTGCTCGCGGCCGGGCGCACGGCGGCCGAGACGGCCACGCTCACCGGCTTCGCCGACCAGGCGCACCTGACCCGCTGGTTCCGCCGCTGCTACGGCATCACGCCCGCCGCCTACGCCCGCGCGGCGACCTGACGGGACGTCGGGCGGCAGGCACGTCCGGCCGACCGTGACACCGTTGCATAACTGTGTTGTAGTTTGGTCCGATCGCCGGTCGCCCCGACGCCCGCGACTCCGGACACTGACCGCATGCCGCACATCGAGCTGAACAACGCCCTGCCCGGGATGGCCGGGCTGATGAACTACCGGCCCGAGACCGGGCGTCCGCTCAGCGAGCTGACCGAGGTGTTGTTGCGCGGGCCGAGCGACCTGTCGCGCGGCGAGCGCGAGCTGATCGCCGCCCACGTCTCCGAGCTGAACAGCTGCCGGTTCTGCGCGGGCTCGCACGGCGCGTTCGCCGCCGCCCAGCTCCCGGAGGACTACGCGCACTCGCCGAAGATGCTGGCGCTGCTCGACATCGCCACGGCGGTCACCGAGAGCGGGCACAAGGTGACCGCCGACCTGATCGCCGCGGCGAAGGAGCGGGGCGCGACGGACGTCGAGGTGCACGACACGGTGCTGATCGCCGCGATGTTCTGCGCGGCGAACCGGTACGTCGACGGGCTGGCCACGTGGGCGCCGGACGAGCCGGAGGCGTACCGGCGGATGGCGGAGAAGATCGTGCCCGCCGGCTACACCGCGATCATCGGCATGAGCTGACCGCGCGCCGGAACCCCGCTCACCGGCGGCTGCCCGTGCGGTCGACCGGCACGACGCGGAGGTCCGGGCGGCAAGGGTCCGCCCGGGGCCCGGGGTCGGCGACGCAGCCCGCTCGAAGCGGTCCGCCCCGGGTCCCGGCGGCAGCACCACGACGCCGGCCCCGACCCGTCGGCGCTCACCGCCGCCCGCACGGGCGTCACTTCCGGGCGCGGCACGACCGGACCGGGTGATCTCCGCGGTCCGGCCCCACCCCTCGGCGTGCCGAGCACGCCCGGTCGCGCCCGAGCCGAAGCCGGGCAACGCGGTCCCCCACCCCACCGCCGCACCCCGTGTGCGCTGACCAGCGCCTTCGGCTCACCGAACCACGCCGACCACGCCGGCCGCCCCCGCTTCCCCCTTGGGCCGCCCGAGTGAACGTTCACAGCGCGTGACCTCAAGTTAACTGGAGGTCAAATTCAGTCTTGTGATTGTGCGCCGAGTCACCCTAGAGTCGCTGGGAGCGCTCCCAGGGAGCGCTCCCAGAAGCGTCGTCAACCGTCAGAGCAGACGGAGGAGACCCAAGTCCATGAGATCGCTTCCCTCTCCCCGGTGGCGCCGCCAGGCCACCGCGGTCCTCGCAGCAGTGGCGGTGAGCGGCGCGCTGGCGTCGGGTACGGCCCAGGCAGCCGAGTACGAGCGCCTGATCAACGGCACGTTCAGCGGCGGCACGCTCGACCCGTGGTGGGCCAGCGCCGGCGTGACGAACCGGCTCACCAACGGCGAGCTGTGCGCCACGGTCACCGGCGGCACGGTCAACCCGTGGGACGCGCTGATCGGCCAGAACGGCGTGCCGTTCGAGGCGGGCCAGTCGTACACCATGTCGTTCGACGCCTACGCCTCGGTGGCCCGGCCGGCGGCGGCGGTGGCCGGTGAGGGCGTGAGCCCGTACCGGCAGATCGCCAAGCAGGACATCGCGCTGACCACGACGAAGCAGCACTTCAGCTTCACGTTCACCTCGGAGCTGGACTTCCCCGACGCGGGTCCCGGCCAGGTGACGTTCCACCTGGGGGCGCAGGCCGCCGACACCACCGTCTGCGTGGACAACGTCTCCCTGATCGGCGGCGTGAAGCCGCCGGGCGGCGACGCCGGCCAGCCCGCGAAGAAGATCAACGTGGACCAGGTCGCCTACGTGCCGGGCCTGCCCAAGCACGCGACCCTCACCTCCACCGCGACCACGCCCCAGACGTGGACGCTGAAGAACTCCGCGGGCACGACGGTCGCCACGGGCCAGACGACGCCGAAGGGCGCGGACGCCGAGTCGGGCGACTCCACGCACCTCATCGACTTCTCGTCGTACGACACCGCGGGCACCGGCTACACGCTGACCGTCGGCACGGAGACGAGCTACCCGTTCGACATCGGCACCGACGCGATCAAGAAGATGCGCTACGACTCGCTGGCGTACTTCTACCACAACCGCAGCGGCATCGAGATCGAGGCGCAGTACGTCGGGGCGCAGTACGCGCGCCCGGCCGGCCACCTCAACGTCGCGCCGAACCAGGGTGACAACAACGTCCCCTGCCTCGCGGCCCTCAACTGCGGCTACACGCTGGACGTGCGCGGCGGCTGGTACGACGCGGGCGACCACGGCAAGTACGTCGTCAACGGCGGCATCTCGGCGTGGCAGGTGCTCAACACCTACGAGCGCGCGAAGCTGATCGGCGACGCCTCCGCCCTGGGCGACGGCAAGCTGGCCATCCCGGAGAAGGCCAACAACGTGCCGGACATCCTGGACGAGGCGCGGTGGGAGGTCGAGTTCCTGCTGAAGATGCAGGCGCCCGACGGCATGGTCCACCACAAGATCCACGACCAGAACTGGACCGGTCTGCCCCTGCTGCCCCACCAGGACCCGCAGGCCCGGCGGCTGTCCGCGACCAGCACGGCCGCGACGCTGAACATGGCCGCGGTGGCGGCGCAGTCGGCCCGCATCTGGAAGACGATCGACCCGACGTTCTCGGCCAAGGCGCTCGCGGCGGCCACCAAGGCGTACGCGGCGGCGAAGGCGAACCCGAACAAGATCGCCGACCCGAACGACGGCACCGGCGGCGGCTCGTACAGCGACTCGGTCCTGACCGACGAGTTCTACTGGGCGGCGGCGGAGCTGTTCACCACCACGGGTGAGTCGTCCTACCGGGCCGACCTGACCGCGTCCCCGCACTACAAGGGCGCGAGCCTGAACACGAACGGCTTCGACTGGGGTTCCACCGGCCCGCTGGGCGACATCACGCTGGCCCTGGTGCCCAACGGCCTGCCCGCCGCCGACATCGCGGCGATCAAGTCGGCGTTCACCGCCGTGGCCGACGCCCACCTGTCCCGGATGGCGACCCAGGGCTACCCCGCGCCGTACAGCCCGGCGGACGGCAACTACGTGTGGGGCTCGAACGGCCTCGTCGCGAACAACATCTCGGTGCTGGCGCTGGCGCACGACTTCACCGGCGCGGCCAAGTACCGCCAGGGCGTGTTCCAGGGCCTGCACTACCTGCTGGGCCGCAACCCGCTGTCGTACTCGTACGTCACGGGCTACGGCGACCAGCCGGTGAAGAACGTCCACCACCGGCACTGGGCGAACCAGCTCGACCCGACCCTGCCCAACGCGCCCGCGGGCGCGCTCTCGGGCGGCCCGAACGCCGGGCTGCAGGACCCGATCGCGGCCCGCCTGCTGGAGGGCTGCGCGTCGCAGAAGTGCTTCGTGGACCACATCGAGGCGTACTCGGTCAACGAGGTCACGGTCAACTGGAACTCGGCGTTCGCGTGGATCGCCAACTGGGCGGCGGAGAAGGTCACGACCGCGCCGCCGGTCGACACCACCGCGCCGTCCACGCCGGGCGCGCCGGTCGCGTCCGACATCACCACCACCGGGGCCAAGCTGACCTGGACCGCGTCCACCGACCCGGAGAGCGGCGTCAAGGAGTACGACGTCATCTCCGTCGAGGGCGACGCGCTGCGGGTGGTCGCCACGGTCACCTCCCCGTCGGCGACGCTGACCGGGCTGCGGCCGAACACCGCGTACCAGTTCGCGGTGGTCGCGAAGAACGGCGCGAACCTGCGGTCGGCGATGTCGCCGCAGACGACCGTGCGGACGAAGTCGGACGGCGTGGCGAACTACTGCCGGGTCGTGTGGCAGGCGTCCACCTGGTCCAGCGGCATGTCGGTGAACATCACCGTGACCAACACCGGCACCCAGGCGTGGAACGGCTGGAAGCTCGAGTTCACCCTCCCGGGCAACCAGAAGATCTCGCAGGGCTGGTCGGCCACGTGGGCCCAGTCGGGTCAGGCGGCCTCCGCGACGAACCTGTCGTGGAACCGCACCGTGGCGCCGAACGCGTCGGTGAACGTCGGCTTCAACTCCTCGGGCTCCGGCTCGACGACGCCGCCGACCGACTTCCGGGTGAACGGGAACCCCTGCACGGTGGGGTGACCTCCTGGGCGGACGGCCTGGCACCACAGGCCGACCGACTGACCGGGGGGGGGGGGGGGCCCCAACCACCCCCCCCCCGCGCGGCGCGCCGCGCCCCCCGCGCCCGCGCGCGCGCGCCTCGACGCCCGGCCCAGGGCTCTGGTCGCCGGTCGCCAGGCGGGCGCGGTGCTGCTGTTCGACGCGCCGGACCGCA